>JAUWMS010000011.1 GCA_030613045.1 Candidatus Latescibacterota bacterium
GAGGCCGGGCAATCCGGCGTGGGGGATATCTTCGCCTGGTTTGTGGCAAACGGCGTGCCGGAGTCTTATGAGCAGGAGGCCGGACGAAAGGGGATGGACATCCACGCGCTGTTGGAGGAGAAAGCTTCCGGGCTGAAGGTCGGCCAGAGCGGGTTGTTGGCGCTGGACTGGTGGAACGGCAACCGCTCCATCCTCGTGGATGTGGATCTGACCGGACTCCTCCTCGGCGCGACCCTCGCCACCAAGGCGGAGGACATTTACCGCGCGCTCATCGAGGCGACGGCCTTCGGGACGAATAAGATCATCCAGTCTTTCGAGGAGGGCGGCGTGGCGGTCAGAGAACTCTATGCGTGCGGCGGCCTGCCGGAGCGCAACAAGCTGTTGATGCAGATTTACGCGGACGTGACCGGACGCACGATCAAGGTGGCGGCGTCTCCTCAGACGGGCGCGTTGGGATCGGCTATGTTTGGAGCCGTGGCTGCCGGAAAAGCCCGGGGTGGATACGACGACATCGTGGAAGCGGCACAGAACATGGCGCATCTGAAGGACGAGCAATTCACTCCGATCCCGGAGCACACCGCTATCTATCGCAAGCTGTTTGCGGAGTACGAACGCTTGCACGACTATTTCGGACGAGGCGCGAATCCGGTGATGAAGACGCTGAAGCGGATCAAGGGAGAAGTCAGAGGCTAAGATGGCACCGCAGAGACGCGGAGGACGCAGAGCACAATGCGTAAAACGTAAAACGTAAAACGTGAAAGGGAAAGCCGTCAGCGTTCAGCAGTCAGTTTCCTTCTCCTCCGCCTCTAAGGTTGATAGCTTTTTAAGGGGTTCTCTGCGCTCTTTGCGCCTTTGCGGTGATAAGAGGTGGTTGCGATGAATCAGAGGAAGATCGAGGAAGCCATTGCCCGCATTCGGGCGACGCTTCCGGAGGGCGTGCTTTTGGTCGCATCGCGGCGGCGGGGATTCCCAACGTTCAAATGCGCACCCTCTCCATGGGCATGAGCAACAGCTACAAAGTGGCCATCGAGGAGGGAGCCAACCTCGTGCGCATTGGCACCAAACTTTTTGGTCCGAGAATAACTTGATCGTATAGGAATTTCCATTTTTTGTCGATGACGCAGATGAACGTTTTGGAGTGCGATGACTCCTGTCATCGCATGCGAAATCGGGAGATTTCGCACTCCATAGCAGAAGCCCGCCCGAAGAGCGCTAAGTGCAGGCTCTGTTTTGTCACTGCGTAGCGGTTTTCAGGCGGCGAACTCTTACAACGGAAACCCGCACACCAAACGCAGGACTCACACGGGAAGGGACGACCTTATGGCAAAGATCGGTGTAGGCGTGATCGGAAGCGGCGGCATTGCGCGGGCCGCGCATCTGCCGGGATATGCGGCGCTCAAAGACGAGGTGGAGATCATAGCGTGCTGCGACCTGGACGAGAAGGCGGCCAGGGAGGCGGCGGAGAAATTCGGAGCGAAGAAGGTCTTCAAGGATTATCGCGACATGCTGGCCCTGAAGAACATTCAGGCCGTGAGTGTGTGCACCCCGAATTTTATGCACAAGACGCCCACCATTGCGGCGCTTAAGGCGGGCAAGCACGTGCTGTGCGAAAAGCCGATCGCCATGAACGCCACGGAGGGCGCCGCGATGTGCCGTACCGCGAAAGAGACCGGCATGAAGCTGATGGTGGGACTGAACAACCGGTTTCGCTCGGACGTGCAGGCGTTGAAGCGGCAGATAGACGCGGAGAAATTCGGAGAGATCTATTACGCCCGCGCCCAGGCGCTTCGACGCCGCGGCATCCCCGGCTGGGGCGTATTCGGCGATAAGGAGAAGCAGGGCGGCGGCCCGCTGGTGGACATCGGCGTGCATGCGCTCGATCTCACCTGGTATCTGATGGGCATGCCCAAACCCATAGCGGCCTCCGGGAAGACGTACACGAAGTTCGGTACGCGCGACGGCGTGGTGGGACTGATGGGGCAATGGGATCCGAAGACCTTCACCGTGGAGGACTTTGCGGTGGGATTCATCCGCTTCGACAACGGCGCGACCGCGATCGTGGAATCCAGCTTCTGCGCCAACATCGGCAAAGATCTCTTTACCACCGCCCTCTTCGGCACCTCCGGCGGCGGGCAGCTTAGTCCGATCCAGATCTTCACGGAGGAAAACGGGACTCTCTTCGACGTGACCCCCGTACACCTCCCGGAGGTGAAAACCCATCATCGGGAGATCGAGCTCTTCATCGAAGCCATCCGCAACGACACCGAAGTCCCCGTTCCGGGCGAACAGGCGCTCGAAGTCATGAAAATGTTGGACGCCATCTACGAGTCGTCGGAGCGGGATCGGGAAGTGGAGATTCGGTAGGAATAGGATTTCTTTTCGGGGAAGCCTTTTCCAATAAAACGTAAAGCGTGAAACGTGAAATGTGAAGCGTGAAACGTGAAACGTAAAGTGTGAAACGTGAAACGTAAGCGCACGAATTCCAAATTACGGCGCACCAATCACCAAACGCTAGGTTTTTCGTGCCTCTGTGGTGCATGAGGACGGAGGATCCCAATATGCTCGAAGCCGTCATGGTACAGCCGGGTCAAATCGAGTTCAACGAAGTGCCCAAACCAAGCGTGGAGAAAGACCACGTGCTGATAGAGGTCAAGGCGTGCGGCGTGTGCGGCTCGGATCTGCACGTTTATCACGGGAAGCATCCCTTTACCTCGTATCCGGTGATTCAGGGGCACGAGTTCGCGGGCGTAGTGGATGCCGTGGGCTCGGAGGTCGAGGGCATCCGGCCGGGCCGGAAGGTGACCGTGGAGCCCTTCTTGGTCTGTGGGCGATGCTATCCATGCCGACACGGACGAACCAACATCTGCGACGAGTTGAAGGTCATGGGATTTCAGGCGCCGGGCTGTCACCGAAATTTCTTCTCCGCTCCGGCGGACAACGTGATCCCCATCCCGGAGAAGCTGTCCTTTGAGGCGGGCGCGATGGTGGAACCGCTCGCCGTCGGAGTGCACGCGGTCCGTCGCAGCGGTCTGAAAGCGGGTATGAAGGTTCTCGTTCTCGGCGCGGGTCCCATCGGCCTTTTGACCATGCAGGCCGCCAAAGCATCGGGCGCGTCCGAGGCGCTCATCGTGGATCGGGTGGACTTCCGCCTCGAAGTAGCCCGGAAGCTCGGCGCGGATCACACGGTCAACGGAGACCGGGAAGCCGTGGCCGAGGGCATCCGACGAGCCTTCGGAGCGGACGGAGCGGATCTGATCTTCGAGTGCGTGGGCCTCGAAGTCACCGTAGAAACAGCCGTGCAGGTGGCCCGGAAGGGCACGCGGATCATGGTGGTGGGCGTCGTCGGAGGGCGTCCCCGAATCTCCATCGGCCTCCTCCAGGATCGGGAATTGGAACTGGTGGGCACGCTGATGTATATGCGACCCGATTTCGAGCAGGCCATCGCGTGGATCGCCGAAGGCTCGGTCAGGCCCACCGAACTTATCACCGCCCGATTCCCGTTCGAGGAACTGCCCCGGGCCTATCGGGAAGCGGACGAACACGCCGCGCGAAATCTGAAGGTGATGGTCCTTTTTTGACAGGAGACACCCCTTGAGCCGGAACGCCGAATTTCGGATAACGGACAACGCGGCGCGTTTCTTCGCGCACGCCCTCAACCCCGCCTTTACCACCTGTTTTGCGATTTTTCTGCTGTCGCTGTCGGCGGCGGAACGTTGGAGGGACTGTGCGTCGTGGATTGTCCTGAACGGCGTCTGCACGATTCTCCTGCCGTCTTCCTGCTTCCTCTGGTTAAAGCGGAGAGGAAAAATCTCGGGATTATACATCCCGGATCGGACCCAGCGAACCGGCCCCTTCCTGTGGCTGCTCTTTTTCTACACACTGGGAATCTCGCTCCTTCGATGGATCAACGTGCCATCCTCCGTGATCGCCGCTCTGATCGTACACACCGTCAACGTAGCCCTCATAACGGGCGTGACGCGTTTCTATAAAATGAGCTTCCACGTCATGAGCGCAGCCACGTCGGGAGGTATTCTGCTCTATTTCTTCGGAGTGCCGGCCCTGCTGAGCCTTGTGCTTATCGCAGCGCTCTCGTGGTCGCGCGTGCATACCCGTGCGCACAGTCTATCTCAGGTTCTCGGAGGCGGTTTCGTGGGATTTTTCTCCGCGCTCCTGCAATTGGAAGCGTTCTTTTGAGTTTCACGCCGTGCCCCCCTTCAACTCCGCTCAGGGCAAGATTCGATTCCTCCGGGTACAGTTTGGATGATCCAGGAAAATTCTTCCGAACCGTGAACGGAACAGCATGGAGTTCACGGAAAAGGTTTTCCGGTTCCCGCGTTACTCGTCCCGTTTTACGTTTAGCTGAGAAAGCAGCCCCATGAACTTCCAACCCACGAAGTGCCTGATATGCGATTCTGAGAAACACGAGCCTTACCTTCAGGCCCCCAATAGATTCAATACACAGGAGAAATTTCAACTTGTGCGTTGCGCTCGGTGCGGTTTCGTCTATCTATCTCCACGCCCCACTCAGGAATTTATGGGCCGGTATTACGAAGACGAACGCTATCACCCGCATCAGCGAAACGGGGTCTCGCGGACCGATCGCCTTTACCGAGTGCTTCGCGGCTGGAACTTACGAAACAAACGGCGGCTCATTGAACAATACTGCACCCAAGGCTCTATTCTTGACGTGGGCTGCGGCACCGGAGAATTTCTCACCGAAATGCAGGGAGCGGGCTGGCAGGTGCTGGGGATCGAACCGGCGTCTCAGGCACGGGATTTTGTGGAAAAAGGCGGCTTACGGGTATTAGACCGCATCGAAAAGTGCCATGATCGGTTTGACGCGATCACCCTATGGCACGTGTTGGAGCACATCCATGAGGTTCATGATCTACTCCATCAACTTGGTAAGCTCCTCTCTCCGGGAGGACGGATTTTTATAGCCGCTCCCAATCTCGAAAGCTTCGATGCCAAACGCTACGGTCCCTACTGGATTGCATTCGACGCGCCTCGCCACCTCTATCACTTTCGACCTCAGGATATGCGGCTGTTTCTTCATACGCATGGTCTGAAAGTGATCCGCCAAAGTGCTTTATTTCTCGACCCATGGTACAATTCCCTTTTCTCCTGCCGCCTGAAGTCTGAAATCAAAGGAAAGAAGATCGGAGCCTATGGATTCATAACATGCGGATTCGTCAGTTCTTGCGCCTCCCTCAAGGGAAGGTTCAATCGCAATTCCAGCTCCAGCCCGATCTACATCGCCTGTCACGGTGATCGCTGATTGGTGGAAAAATAATGAGAGCAAAACCGTCCATAGAAAGGGGGAAACATGCTGCTCAAAAGCACCCAAAACGTAGAGGCCGTCGCTGTCGAAGAAGACGCGAAAAATACGAAAGTCCGATGGCTGATCTCGGATCAGGACGGAGCCCCGAATTTCGCGATGCGTCTGTTTGAAATCGGGCCTCACGGAGCCACACCGCTTCACACCCACGCCTGGGAACACGAAGTCTTCGTATTAGGAGGCGAGGGAGTCGTCGTGAGCACGGAAGGCGACAGGAAAATCGGCCCGGGGGACGCGGTATTCATCCCCGGAGAGGAACGTCATCAATTCCGAAGCATGGGAGACGGTGTGCTGAAAGTGTTGTGCATGATTCCGATATAGGCGTGAAACGTGAAGCGTGAAACGTGAAACGTGAAACGTAAGGCAGGGGTTGGGGGACGCTCCGCGGCCTCCGCGCGCTCTGCGGTGAGAAAACCATGGCAACGTTCAGGAAATGCCCGCACTGCGGGGAAAAATTGGAGCAATACCGAAATCCCGTCCCGACAGTGGATGTGATCATCGAACTGGATGGAAGCGGCATTGTGCTGATCCAGCGAAAAAATCCGCCTTATGGCTGGGCGCTTCCGGGAGGCTTCGTGGACTACGGAGAAAGTTTGGAGGAGGCCGCCGTCCGGGAGGCGAAGGAGGAAACTTCGTTAGGCGTCACGCTGGTGAAACAATTCCACACCTATTCGGATCCGAAGCGGGATCCACGCCAGCACACCATCACCACGGTGTATATGGCCAGGGCCACAGGAGAGCCGAAGGCCGCGGACGATGCGGCCGGGATCGGAATCTTCCGAAAAGACAACTTGCCGGAGGAGATGGCCTTCGATCACCGCGAAATCCTGCGCGACTATTTCATTTCTCGGAGGGCCACATGATCAGAAGGTATCGGGAGGCGGACCGGGCGATCCTGATGGAAATCACCATCACCTGCTTTCCAAAAGTATCCATAGATCGGAACATCGAGGACCGTTTCGGAACGGTCGGCGGGAAGGACTGGACGTGGCGCAAAAAACGCGAGATCGAGGCGGATATCTCGGCGTGCCCGGAAGGAATCCTCGTCGCGGAGATGGATGGAAACGTCGTAGGATATATCACGTGCCGGCTGGATCTAGAGAGCAGGGTCGGACATATTTCTAACATGGCTGTCCTGCCCGCCTGTCAGGGACGCGGACTGGGCAAACAACTGATGCAGGCCGCATTAGACAACTTCAGACAAAAGGGCATGGAACTGGCCCGAATCGAAACATTAGCGCAAAACGAAGTGGGAGCCAGATTTTATCCGAAAGCGGGCTTTGTGGAAGTCGCCCGTCAGATTCACTACGCCATGCCGCTGAGTTCATAGTGAGGCAAAGCCGCAACCAAAACCCCAAAGCAATGGGACACGGATAGCACGGATTTACACGGATCAAATACAAAAACCTTGTCAAAAAAACAAGATTTCGCAGGCTTATAGTACAGTAAGGCGCGAAAGTACCGCCTTCAAATATTCTCTCTCAATCAAGGAGGTCTCCCATGACACAGTCCCTAACAGGAACTCCGGCTCCGGAACTCAGCGATCAACTCCGCGGAAAACAACTTCCGCACATCGGACTTCTTTCCAGGGAAGAACTGGAAGAAATCATCCACCTCGGCGAATGGTTCCGGGACAACCGCTACGACCCCACCTACTCCGACCTCCTGCGAGGCCGGGTTCAAGTGCTCCTTTTCGTCTACGAGTCCACCCGCACCCGCATGGGCTTCGAGGCCGCCATGGCCCAACTCGGCGGTTCCAACGTGTACCTCGCAGTCAAGGACACCCAGATGGGACGCGGCGAATCCATCGGCGACACCGCCCGCGCGCTCGATCAGTACATTGACGCCTTTGCCGGAAGGCTCTGGAAACAGGAAGACATCGAAGCCGTGTGCGAAAATATGACCGTCCCGGTTCTCAATGCCTGCACTCCGCTCGACCATTCGACGCACGTCATCGGAGAGCTTATGGCGATCAAACAGGCGAAAGGAAACTTGGAGGGCCTCAACTTGGTGTACACCGGTATGGCGCGCGGCATCCTCCACTCGTTTATCCGCGTCTGTCCGGTGCTCGACATCAACCTGGTTCTCGCAGTTCCAGCCTCGTATGCGGACACCATCAATAAAGCGGTCCTGAGCGAGGGGGAGGCAAAAGCAGCACAGGCGGGGACGCGCCTCGAAATCTGCACAGACCTCAAAAAAGCGGTACAAGACGCCGACTTTATACAGGCAAGCACGCTCATGCGCAGCATGCTCGCCGGAGAACAATCCCCCGAAGAAAAAGCGGTGGATGTGCCCCGTTGGACGGTGACCGACGAAGTCCTCGACTGCGCAAAACCGGATGTGCTTTACAGCCACTCCGGTCCCGCGCACCGCGGCGTCTGCGCCACCGACGAAGTGCTGGACGGCCCGCGCTCGATTGTCCGCGAGGAAGCCCGCAACGCCATCTTCTCCAAAAAAGCCCTGCTTGCGCTAATGGTCAAATAAAAGCGTTCACCGCAAAGACGCAAAGAACGCAAAGGAAAGGCAGGTAAAGGTAGAGGTAGAGGTAAAGGTGGAGAAGACAGCTCCTTTACCTCTACCTTTTCTCTCGTTCTCACGCTCCCGCGTTGGAACGAGGACTGATAACGAACACCCCAACGCTTACCGGAGGATCATAATGGATCGCCTCATTTTCGGAGTAACCGGTGTGCCGTCGGATGCCAAACGTCCGACGAGTCAGGCGGGGATCGAGCGGGTCAGGGAATTGGGGTTGGGATGTATGGAGCTGGCCTGGGTGCGAGGCGTGAAATTGGGGGAGCGAGCCGCGCTTGGGATCGAAGCGACGGCCAGGGAGAACGGCATTCGGCTCAGCGCCCACGGCGCGTACTACATCAATCTGAATGCGGACGATCCGGCGATTGGGTTGCGCAGTCGGGATCGTATCCTGAAAGGCGCCCGGATGGGGAAGCTTTGCGGGATATCCGGGCTCGTGTTTCACGCGGCGTCCTATATGAAGCGGAATCCGAAGGAAGT
Organism: Candidatus Latescibacterota bacterium; assembly: GCA_030613045.1. GTDB lineage: Bacteria > Latescibacterota > 4484-107 > 4484-107 > 4484-107 > 4484-107. Next base: position 8,351 of record JAUWMS010000011.1, read on the forward strand.
CTATCCGGTGGAGAAGGAGGCGCTGGAGGAGATCGGGGAGACGCTCAGGCAGGAGGGGAACCCGGTTACGCTCCGACCGGAAACCACGGGAAAACCCTCGTACTTTGGCGACCTGGGCGAATTGCTTCGGCTCTCCTCGGAGTTGGAAGGCGTGGCTCCATGTATAGACTTCGCGCATCTGCACGCGCGGAGCGGGGGTGCCTACAACTCTTACGGAGCCTTCGCCTCCGTGTTGGACCAGATCGGCGCCGAACTCGGTCGGGAAGCGCTGGACGATATGCACATCCATGTGGCGGGCATCCAATATACGGCCAAAGGGGAGCAAAAACATTTGATGCTCGACGACTCCGATCTGAAGTACCGGGAATTGCTCAGGGCGCTGGCCAAGTTCGAGGTGAAGGGACTCGTGATCTGTGAAAGCCCGAATCCGGTGCCGGATGCCCTGCTTTTGCAGCGGGAGTACGCGGCACTGTAAGAATTTGTTTTTTCAGGGAAGCAGACTTGTGAATCATGCAGAGTAGATGTCCCGTCAGGGACAGGATATTTGTAGCATTCGAAATAGCCGAAAATTTTCCCCAAGTCCCGTGAGGGACGAAATATACACGGCTTTTTTTTCTGATCCGCGAGGCAAAGATGACCCCGGATGTCGAAATCGGACAACGAATCAAGCAACTCCTCAGCGCGATCAAACCCGGCGTTTTGATCTGGCTTTTGGCCCTGTCTATCAATCTCCTCATCAGGAAGCCGCTGGAACAAAGCAACGCCTCCGCCCTGGGAGGATGGATCACGCTGATGGTCTGCCTCGTGGCGATCCGCCTGTTTTCCGCCCGCGCACTGCGGGATCACGAAGCCCCAAGCTTCAAAGCGGGACTCCGTCTCGGACTCCGATTTCTGATCCTCGTCGCGGGTTTAGACGCCCTGTTTTTGGGATGGGCCTCAAAACAAGGCCTGCACTACCTCGCCGCAGGCCAGCCGGTACTCGGACTCCTCTACTTAGAATGCCTCCTCATCCCGGCGTTGGGCGGCGTCGTGGAGGAAAGAAGAAGACTGGAAGAAGCGGAGGAATAGTTTGGGTTCAGGGGTCAGGGCTCGGGGGCCAGGAGCCAGGAGTCACGTTTCACGCTTCCAAGTGCAGTTGCTCCCACTCCTCAAACAAAGCCTCCAAGCGCTTCTCCACTTTCTCCCGCTCCCGAAGCAGCCCATCGAGCCGATTCCAATCCGACGCGGTCTCTTCCTCCGAAAGCTCGGTCTCGATGCGAGCTATGGTTCCCTCCGATTCGTGAATCGCGCGCTCGATTTCGGAGAGCCGTCGCTCCGTGCGGGCACGGGATCGCTCCGCCTCCCGCTTCTTTTGAAATGCCCGGCGGCGCCCTTCTTTCTCCGCATCCTCGCTGGAGGCTTCCCCGCCCAGCGCTCTCTCCTCCCGCCGCTTCCGCTCGAAATGGGCGTACCCCCCTTCGTAGAGCCGACTTTTTCCCATGCCCATAAAAAGAATCCGATTCGCGAGCCGATTCAAAAAATAGCGGTCGTGAGATACCGCAAGAATCGTCCCCTCGTATTGCATCAAAGCCGCCTCCAAGGCCATCCGGGACGGGATGTCGAGATGATTGGTAGGCTCGTCCAGAATCAACAGGTTGGCTTTGGAAAGGATCAGCTTGCACAGAGATACCCGGCTTTGCTCGCCGCCGCTGAGGCTCCCGATGCGTTTGAACACGTCGTCCCCGGAGAACAGAAACGCCCCGAGGAAGGTGCGCATCTCGCCCTCCGGACGCCGCGGATCCATCGCCCATACCTCCTCTAAGACCGAATGTTTCAGATTCAGATCCAGCCGTTCCTGATCGTAATAGCCCACGTGTATCTGGCTGCCGAACCGAATCGTTCCCGCATCCGGGGTCTCGTGGTCCAGGAGCATCCTGAGCAGCGTGGTTTTCCCCGTGCCGTTTGGCCCTATGATCCCCACGCGCTCTCCCCGGCGCACCGCCCAGGTCAGATTTTCAAACAAGGTCCGATCTTCGTAGCGCTTCGTCAGTCCCTCACACATCAGCACATCGTTCCCGCCTCTTCGTTCCGGCGTAAAATGCAGACGCACGTTCCGTTCCCCCTTGAGGGGGGCGAGTCGTTCCGTCTTCGCCAGCCGTTTCCGGCGACTCTGAGCCTGCTTGGTCTTCTGGCCCGCTATGTTTCGCTGGATGAAGTCCTCGGGTCGGGCGATCTCCGCCTGTTGTTCCTCATAGAGTTTCCTCTGCTGCGCCTGCCGCCGCGCCCGCTCCGGCTCATACTCGGAATACGTTCCTTTATAGTGCGTCAAGCCGCGATCCTCAAGCTCCACAATTTCGGAGACGACCCGATCCAGAAAATAGCGGTCGTGGGAGACCACCACGACACTCCCGGGATATTTCGTTAGAAAATCCTCCAGCCACTCCGTAGCCCCGATGTCGAGGTGATTCGTCGGCTCGTCCAGCAACAACAGATCCGGTCTTCCGCACAATAACTTTGCCAGCGCCACCCGGGTTTTCTCCCCCCCGCTGAGCACCGCCACCGGCCTGGCCTGGCTCTGCTCATCCAATCCCAAACCCGAAAGGACCGACTTTGTTTCCCTCTCGATGCCGTACCCTCCCTGCGCCTCATACTGCTCCAGCAAGGCCCCATATTGGTGTAACAGGGTTTCATTATGCCGGTCGGACGCCATCTCCGACTCCATACGCGCCAACTCCGTCTGCATCGCAATCAGGAATTGAAAGGCGGTTAAGGTCTCCTGCAGGACCGTCCGCGTTCCATCCAAGACCGGCTCCTGAGGGAGATAGCCCATCCGCACGCCCCGCTTCCGAATCACCGTCCCCCTATCCGGCGTCAGTGCCTCGTTCATCAACCGGAACAGCGTGGTTTTCCCGCACCCATTCGGCCCGATCAACCCGATGCGATCGCCCTCCTCCACCTGCCACGATACGTCGTCCAACACCACATGCGCCCCGTAAGATTTGGATACCTTTTCCAGTCGAACCAACGTCATAATGCCCCTTTGAGGAGTGTCATAAGCCAAAATTCGAACGTCAGAACTAAACCTTACCACGGAATTTCACGGAAGCACACGGAGAAGAAAAACGGCAAACAAAGCAAAAGCATTGGGACACGGATTGCACGGATTTCACGGATCAAACATAGAAATACGCCGAAGAATCAGTCGCGAAGGCACAAAGGCACAAAGAAAATCACTTCGCAGATCCGTCAAGGGGAAGGCTTACCCAAAAAGGCAGGTAGTAGATCAGCGGAGCCGCAACCCCCGAACATAACCGCGGATTACGGGGATTTGGCGGATTCCAAAACAAGAACCTTGTCAAAAAAAGAGTTTCGAGGGATTGTAGCACAGAGATATTCTACGTTCCCACGCAGGAGCGTGGGAACGAGATGGAAGGAGCGTTTTAAAACAGGAACTCAAAACACATGGTTGCACAAGAGCAAAGAAGGATTTTGGGAAAATTTGCGAATCGTGCAGAGATGTCCCGTCAGGGACAGGATATTTGTAGCATTGGGAAATAAGCCGATAGCCTCCAAGTCCCGTGAGGGACGAAATAGTCACGGAAAACACATTATGACGAAAGGCGCATTTGGAAGGATATTCGATAAATATGCCGTCCCTACAGGACTGGGAAATGTTTTTTTTGGATTGTTTTGTTTTGCTATAACTATTTTGTCCCTAACGGGACAGAACCTTATCTGTTATATTAGCGGGAAAGACTCAGGATTTCTACGTTCCCACCGAGGAGTTGGGAACGAGATGGCAGTCACCAATCACCGATCACCAGTCACCAATCACCAAATAATAGCTTGCCTCCAAAAAAAAGAGGGGACAACCTGCATCCCCTCTTTCTTTTGTCGCTTGGTATGTGTCCATGTGCTACTGGACGAATAGCGCCTTTACCTTGCCCCAGCTCTCGGACTCGACGGGAACGCCCGTGATCAAGACCTGGGCGCTCTGGTCAGGCTTATCCGTCGCATCACTTGTTTTTTTTAATTATTCGGAGACCACCGAGAGCTACCCCTCATCAAAACCTTCCAAAGGCTTGAAGGCCATCTTGGCCAGCAGAAGGGGATCGCCGCTTTTCGAGCCTGCGAAAAGCAGACCAACCGCGCCTGCCACCCCGTCTCCCATCAACGCCGGAGGCATCACCTGAAAGCCGGACTCCACCGTGCTGCTTTCCGGCACAAAACTCAACTTCGTCGGGTCGAATCCGAGCGTAATTGTGAACGACTTCACATCGGTCACTGCGGCATACACCTCCACGACGATCACGTCTTCGACTCCGGCTTCGGACTTGGTCATCAAGCTCTGGTTCCCATCCGCGGGGTCCAGATCCAGCGCCACCAAGACGCTTTCGTTGCTGCCCGCCAAGGCCATTCCGGCCAGAAGCGTCAGAAAAAGTACGGACGCACCCGCCACAAGGGCGCCCTTCAAAACAGTGTTCTTCATGATTAGGCTCCTCTCTGAGAACAATGTTGCTCCATAAAGGAAAAGCCACCTGCAAACGATCCAGCAGAGCCTCGCACGCGCGGTGGCTTTATCCTTTCAAAGAGGGAGCCTCCCAGCCACCAGGGGCAACGGGAAGCTCCCCGCACGTTACTTGATCAGCAACATCCGCTTCGTAGCCTGGAAGTCGCTGGCAACGATCCGGTAGATGTACACTCCCGTGGCCATCTCCTGACCGTGCTCGTTGCGGCCGTCCCACGTCATCCGGTATACACCGCCAGCCTGTTCGCCGTCAACGAGAGTCCGCACCACCTGACCTAAGGTGTTGTAGATCTCCAGCCGCACGTTCGAACCTTCCGGCAGGGCATAACCGATTACCGTGGTCGGGTTGAACGGATTCGGATAGTTCTGCTTCAGCGCAAAGGTCTTCGGCAACATCTTGATGGCCGCCGCGCCCAGATCCACCGTATTCGCTCTGTGGTACTGATCCCACACCCGAGCCTCGCTGATTCGCACCGTGCCGCCGAACTCGTCCTTCACGTTGAAGAAGACTTCAACGATCGCTTCGCCCTTGATGCTATGGGCGATGTGGAGCTCGCCGGGCTTGGTGTTCTGCACGAGGAACGGAACCGTCGAGGCACTCTTCACCACGGCATGATCGAACTCGAACGCATGCACGTCGTAGTTCATCACGTAACCGTAGGTCTTGGCCTCAGCCGGCTTGTTCAGATTGACCTGAACGGTGTAGAGACCGGCCTTCTGCACCGCGGACATCGTCAGACTGACATCCGTATTCTTTCCGAAGACCACCGGAACCGCCTTAGCCGTTGCACCCATCGTCTCGCCGTAATGGCTCGCGAAGATGGAGAAATCGCCTAAGTCCACGGTACCGCTGCCGTCCAGATCGAAAATGGCATCTGAAGATCCCGCTGGCGCCGCGTTGCCATAGGCTCCTGCGAACCGCGAGAAGTCCTCCAGACCCACCGTACCATCCGACGTCCAATCACCCGCCGGGACGCCTACGTTGGTCGCCGCAAACGCCTGGCTTTCGAGTCCGGACACCACTTCGTAGGTCAGATCGCTTACGCGGACGTCGTACACGTAGTCCACATTGTTCTCCGCGGTCTGATCCTGATAAGAAGCCACGCCGTAACCGGCGGAACCGACGAACGCTCCATCCCGGTAGATGTTGTATGCCTGCACCCCACGGGTGGCAATGAGCTGCTCGTTATAGACCATCGACGAGAGCACCTTGTCATCCTCGGACAGCGTCCAGC
>JAUWMS010000405.1 GCA_030613045.1 Candidatus Latescibacterota bacterium
TTCCTCTGCCCCGGAGGAAGCGGCATCGAGGTCGCTGCTACGTGGCGGTGTGGGTGGAAAGCCGCGCGCTGACCACGGAGGATATGGAGGATATGGGCCGGTGGCTCGAGGGATTGGATATTTCCGGGGAAGGAGAGAAAAAGGACTCCTCGTGGCTGATGGAGACCTTTCTTCGGCTGGCCGGGGACATGCTGGCGTCCAAGCATAGTCAGAAGGCGCAGATGCAGTCGGATCCCTTTTTTAGGGAGACGCTGCCGGTGCGGGAAGGCAAGCCGAAAGTGAGACGGTGAGAAAGTGTGCCTTCCCGGAACCTCGATCTTCTCAAAAATCTCTCAAGGAGCGTGATAGACGCTCACTTTCCCACTTTCTCATTCTCCCACTTTCACTGATGTTAGAAGCGGTACGCCGCGCTCATAAATACCCGATCCTCCTCGTGTTTCTCCGTTCTCTCTCCCTCCTTTTGCTCCGAGATGCCCCTGACCCAGGCCACATCCAAGGCCAATACCTGGTCAATCAAAGTCCCCGCGCCAAAGGTCAGATAGTCCCGTTCGTCGGTAATCTCGATTTTCGGATCGCCGGATTCACGGGGCCCGAGGATGGGCATGGGAGTGCGGTAGAAGCCGGTGCGTAGCGTGATCGGGAGCACGGGAAGGAGAAATTCGCCGCCTACGTGGAAGCGGAGAGCGTCTTTGTATTTGGTCTGGATGTCTTCGTTGAGTTCCTCTTTGGGCACATCTCCCCAGGGAGATTTATTGTAGCGCACCTGCGTCCAGTCCGAATACACGACGTCGCTGGCTACGGTGAGGAGGTTGGAGAAGGTCCACGAGACGCCCACGCCGAATTGATAGGGCATGGCTATCTCGTATTCGACAAAGCCTTGGTAACTGTCCTCGTCGCCCTGCTCCTCCCAATCCTCTTCGATGGTGTACGTGACCGGCGTTTCCAACGTTATCCCGAACCGCAGGCCGATGGGGGTTCTTACCATCGCCGCCAACTTGACATTGATGCCGTCGTATTCGTCGTCGAAGGACGAATGCTCTTTCACTTGCGTACTTGTAGTATCTACGCTGGTGAGGGTTCGACTGAAGGCGTCGTCCCCGTCCCAGATGTTCATACTCGCTCCGAGGGAGATGGAGGGGGAGACGTCCACCGCTCCCGCCACGGAATAGATGCCGAGTCCGCCTTCTTCGGTGGTTTTCCCGGTTTTTTGGGACTGATCCTGCGCGCTGACGCCTTCAATGCCGAAGACGGAGTCGAAGGATTTGACCCGGTTGAATCCGGCGGAAAAAACCAGGCTTCCCCGATAGGTGGGCACGGGAAAGACCAGGCCGCTCGCGCTCAATCGGGTTCGGGAGAGGTTCGTGGTTCGTGGCGTTCCGTAGAAATGGGACCGGGCCTCCTCCCGGAAGTGGGCGAGTCCTCCGTACAGCTCGATGCGCCGGATCTGGGCGAGTCCCGCCGGGTTCCAATAGGTGGCCGTGAAATCCTCGGCTATGGCGATGTACGCGCCTCCCATGCCCATCGCGCGCGCGCCGACGCCGGCAAAGTGGTCTATGGCAATCGTCTCCTGCCCCATCGCCGGGGAGCATATCAGCAACAAGGAGACGATGCTCAAAAGCGAAGCGATCTTCCTCATTTTACCCCCTTCCTCAATTGAATCCCTTCCTGCGACGGCTTCGTCCTTCCTGCTTCTTTTCTTCCTCTTTTTTCTCTTTTTCCTCCTGTTTCTTGCTTTCCTCGGAGGTTCTGGAAGATTTTGGTTCCGCCTTTTGAACTTTGGTGGACTCCGGCTTCGCCTTTTCCTCCGAGGGTTGGAGGGGTCTGGAGCGCACCTGCGGTGCTCCTATTCCTATTCCGCCGCCCGTGCCGAATCCGGAGCGCCTGTGCCAGTCGCGTTTTATTTCTTCGCGAGGTTCATCCCTTGAACTTCCGGGATAGGTTGGTTCCCTGTCTCGGTAGTGGTGACGGCGCTCATACCGGTCCCACCACCAGGGATAGGAGCGATAGTAGTGCCAGCGGCTGTAGTAGGACCGAGAATAGAACGGTCGCCTCATCCAGAAGGGATCGTACCGGTAAAACGGATCGTGATAGTACACGTCCGCGTGCATTTCAGAGTGACAATCGGTGCAGCTCCGGGCAGGCTGGACGTTTGCTCCGGTGTGCGATTCCTCCTGCTCGATTTGCGGATGTTTCAGCATGGTGTAGCACCCGGCGAGGAGAAAGGATAGGACGATCAGCAGGGGGATCATCGGTACCGATCGAAATCTGTTTCTATTCATCCTGAACACCTCCTTTCAAGGAATGGTGTATCCAAACATTTTGAACGTTTGGAGCGTTTGTTTGTTCCACGAAGGTTCGTTGAACCGTGAAACGTAAACCGTGAAGCGGAGACGCGCGATGCTTTACGGACTTCCCGGAAAAACAGATCCACCTAATTCTGTTCAGATACTTACATTACATATCCCTTTCAACACGCACGACTGCATATATACGTAGGCTGCTGTTTCTATGCTCTCCAGTATGGTGTAGGCGTAATCGAGATCCTTCCCCGCTACCAGTATCCCGTGTTTGGGGATCATGACCGCTGCTCCGAATCGGTCTAATGCATCCACTTTTCTGTCTAAGTATTCTATGATCGTCTCAGCAAGCGCCGGCGTCGCCGGATCTGCTCTTTTACATATTTCGATCTCCCCGACTCCGAAGTGTTCCAACATCTCCGTGATCGGGGGGATATTCACTCCTGTCGTCGCAAAGGGCAGTATATTTCTCGGGTGCGCATGGATGACGCCGTTTACCTGCGGGTACCTCCGATAGACCGCAAAATGGGCGCTTCCTTCTCTCGTGATCATGTCCGGGTCGCCATCTACAATGGTTCCATCCAGGTTTGTAACGATAATATCATCGGGTTCTATGTTATACCGGTGCTGTTCTCCCATATATCTCGGCGTTATGTAGATTTTTTCGTCGTACCGGCAGGTCAGGTTTCCCCCTGCGGCGTCGGACAGTTTCCTGTCGTAGATCAGCCCGCCGATCTCCAATAACTTTGCTCTTGGATTGGCGTTCGGCTTTTTTCCGATTCCGCCGACCATGCTCGTTACAATCCCGGATACGATTTCCTCAATATCCCGCTTCTCGAACATTCTTTGCCCCTTAGTTTTCCTGTAAGTCAAACAGATTTAGTTTCTTGCCTTTCAGATCGCCCCACTGGTCGTACGCAATTTTCACCTCTTCCGAGGCGTCTTTCATGTCTTTATAGGGGATCCCCTTTGCTGCGGCATCTATGACCTGCCTTAACGCCCTGGCTCCTGCTACCGGTCCCATCGGGTGTCCGTGCACCGCTCCTCCACAGGATATCATGGCATCTATTCCCAGATCTTCCACAATGGTATGTACGATGCCGTTATGTATCCCGCCTCCCGGTCCGGGAAGTATTCTTTTTAGTTCCCCCAATTCGTAGGTCAGGGCGCTTGCTATCTGCAGGTGCTTTTCTCTGAAGAAGTTAAACTTTCCATACGGCGAAGGATATACGATCATATCCGCGCCGGCCAGCCGGACCAGTTTGCCGAGGACGAGATGGGAGCTCAACCCGGAAAAGTGGGATT
>JAUWMS010000524.1 GCA_030613045.1 Candidatus Latescibacterota bacterium
AGGCAGACCGGTGTTTTCGGCGGTGTAGTTTATCCACTGCGAGGCTTGAGCGTTGTGTGCCCAGGTCAGGCTGGGCACAAGGGCTGCACAAATTGCCAGCCCCACAAGAAAAGCTATCCTTCTCATCGATTGCCCCCTTTCAGTTGTAAGTTATGCTGCATAATTTTCAATAAGCTCTATGGCATCCAGGATATGCTGGGAATAAACCTGTTCACCTTTCATAGATCACCCTCTTTTCCTTATTCATTGTTCATCGTCTTTCTTTGCGCGCTTTGCGCCTCTGCGGTGCGAAGTTTTACGACTGATCACAAATCCATCAATAGCAAATACGGTTTCTCTAAAAGTTCCTTCACGCGGCTGAGGAACTGTGCTCCGTACGCGCCGCTGACGGCCCGGTGGTCTATGGACAAGCTTACATTCATCACCTCGCGGATGGCTACTTGTCGATCTATCACACGGGGCATCTCTTTGATCCTTCCCACAGCGAGAAGCCCGACCTGGGGAGGATTGATGATCCCGATAAATCCGTCCACGTCAAACATCCCCAGATTGGAAAGGGTGAACGTCCCGCCGGAGAGGTCTTCGAGGGCGAGTTGGTTCGCCTTGGCGCGGGCGATCAATCCTGTTTTCTCCTGAGCAATCTGGCCCAGCGTTTTCCGGTTCGCCTCCCGAACCACCGGGACGATCAATCCCGCCTCAACGGAGACAGCCACCCCGACGTGGACCTGCCCGGACAATCTGATCTCCCCGTTCTCAAAGGTGGCGTTCAGCATCGGGAACTCGCCCAGGGACTGAGCCACGGACTTGATGATCATGTCCGTATAGGAAAGACGCACGCCGTGGCGCTTCTCGATCTCCTTTAGAAGGCTTTGCCGCATCCTGACCGCATCCGACATATCCACCTCGGTCTGGAGGTAGAAGTGGGGCGCTTCCCGTTTGCTCTGGCTGAGACGTTCGGCCATCGTCTTGCGCATGCCGGACAGGGGGATGACCTCCGATGGCGTCTGAACCGGAGCGATAACCTCCGAAGGGGATTGGACGAGGGCTTGAAAATCCTCGACATCGCTCCTGGTGATCCTTCCTCCCGGGCCGCTGCCTGTGATCCGGGAGAGGTCGATGCCGCTCTCCTCGGCAATCTTTTTAGCGCGAGGCGACGCCTTGATTTTTTTCTCTTTGGGAGGAGATGGAGGAGTCTCTGCCTTGTCTGACAGTTGGTTCTCTCCCCCGAAAGCAGGCGAAGGAGCCTCCGTCTGCTCTGAAACCTGAGGCAGTTCCTCCTCCATCGAATCCGCGATGTACCCGATGGTCTCGGTCACCGCAGCGGTGTCCCCTTCGGTTGCCAGAATCTTTCTCAGAAAGCCGCTTGCCGACGACTCCACCTCGAAATTGACCTTATCCGTAATGACCTCGAAGAGCGGCTCTCCTTTCTTCACCCGTTCCCCTTCCTGCTTCAGCCATCCGATGATCTCGTGCTCCTCCATCGTCTCCCCGAGCTTGGGCATGATGATTTTGGTAATCATATTCCCCTTCCTATCTCAAACAGCATGGCTAATACCATTTCCGGGAAATAACCTATCATTTCCTCTTTCATTGGGGGAGAAGATACGATCCCTCAAATTTGGTGACGCTGAGCGTCGAATCTGCGTTCCCACGCAGGAGCGTGGGAACGAGAGAAACGAGAGAACCTGCCTTCATTGCTCATTACTTATTGTTCATTGATTCACAGCCCTTCGGCCACCGTCTCCACACTCGGATACGGGCTTTCCTGAGCAAAGCGCACGGCTTCCTCGATGGCTGTTTGCACTTCATGGCTCATCTTCTCCTGTTCTTCGTGCGTCATGAGCTCTTCTTCTAGAAGCTCCTTCTCAAAACGAACGATGGGGTCTTTCTTTTTCCATGCGTCGATTTCGGCTTTGTCCCGATGTTCGGGAATGACCATGCAGTGCGGATAGTAGCGGAAGGTCTTGCACTCTATCAGGGTCGGCCCTTCGCCCGCTCTGGCTCTGTCCACCGCCTCTTGCACGGCCTCGTACACAGCCAGCACCTCGTTGCCATCCACGACCTTCCCCGGGCACCCATACGCGGAAGCCCGATCTCCGATGTTCACGACAGGCGCACTGTCCGACACGTGCGTGGTGGCCGCGTAAAGGTTATTCTCACAGATATAGATGACGGGCAGCTTCCACAGGGACGCCAGATTCATCGCCTCGTGAAACGTGCCCTGACTGGCCGCGCCCTCGCCGAAGAAGCAGAGCGTGACCTGAGAGGTCCCTCTGTATTGGGCCGAAAAAGCCGAACCCAGCGCAATGGGAAGGCCTCCTCCAACGATTCCGTTCCCGCCCAACAGTCCTTCCTCCACACTGAACATGTGCATAGACCCGCCCCGGCCTTTGCTGTATCCGGTTTCCCGTCCCAGAAGCTCGGCCATCATACGCTTCAAATCCGCTCCTTTGGCGATACAGTGGC
>JAUWMS010000242.1 GCA_030613045.1 Candidatus Latescibacterota bacterium
GGCCCACAAGCCGCCATCACCACCGCGGAAAGCAGATCGTCGGCGATCCCGGAGGCCACCTTGCCCAAGAAATTGGCCGTCGCGGGCGCCACCACGATCAGGGACGCCCACTCCGCCAGGGAAATATGGCGAACCCCGCCCTTTTTGTTCGGAGGGAAAAGCGTTACAGCCACCGCATGCCCGGACAACGTCTCCATCGTCAAGGGGGAGATAAACCGGGTGGCCGCCTCGGTCATCACCACCTTCACCTCCGCATCCCGCTTTCTCAGGGCCCGAACCAGTTCCGCTGCTTTATACGCCGCAATGCCTCCGGTTACGCCCACGACTATGTTTTTTCCATTATCCATAAGATCAATATAGACAGAGTGATTTTCGTATTTCTGTTTACGCTTCACGTTTTACGATATCGCGCGATGAATTAGCTTTGATGCTTCCTTCCGGATTAATGCTTCCTGCGATAGGCGGGATTTACACACCGCGCACGTCCCTCCATCAATTCCTGAAGCACGTCCACCGTTACTTTTACGGGGGGTTGCTGATCGTCCACCTCACCCGCCTCCCGCTTCAATCGCTGAAACTCGTTCCGTCTCCTGGCCTCTTTTCCCGCTGCAATCGAGACTTCGTACAAATTCACATCACCTCTTAGTAACTCCTCCGCAGAAATTATCACCATAGACGTCCTCCACTTTTTTCCGTGTTTCCAGCAGTCAGCACACGACTCCATTACGCAAACGTCTCATAATTCGACATGCAACGGCCCACCCATAGAATCTTCACCCTCCCACTCCAATCGCTCCCTCCGACATCCCTCCGCCGTAAAGATGGCTTCCACCTGATCCACTGCCCGATCGAAATCATCGTTTACCACCACATAATCGTACCGGACGATCTCCTTCATCTCCCGAGCGACACGAAGCAGACGATGTTCGATGGCCTCCTGCGTGTCCCGTCGCCTTGCTCTCAGCCGTTCCTCCAGGACCCGCAAAGAGGGAGGCACAATGAAAATACTTACCGAATCGGGGAAAGCCGCTCTGATCTGTTGCGCGCCCTCTACATCTATGTCCAGGATCAGAATCCTGCCCTGCTCCATCGCCGCTCGAACCGTATCGGACAAGGTGCCATAGAGGTGTCCGTGCACTTCGGCCCATTCGGCAAATGCGCCCTCTTCGATCCTGCTCCGGAAAACCTCCTCCGATACGAAGAGATAGTCTATCCCCTCCCGTTCGCCGGGACACTGAGGGCGCGTCGTCGCAGAGACAGACAGGATGGCCCGTTTCCGCCGCTTCAAGACCGCTTGGCAAATCGTCGTTTTCCCTCCCCCTGAGGGAGCCGAAACCACCACGATGAATCCTCGTTGCGTCACTTCTCCGCTTCTCCCCGAAGTCGTTGCAGAATGGTCTCCATCGTTGTGGCGGACAGAACCACGTGATCGCTGTCCATCACAAGGACCGCCCGAGTTCTCCGGCCCTGGGATGCGTCAATCAGCTTGGCATTTTTGCGAGCTATGTCCTTGAGCTTCTTGATCGGCGCGGTATCCGGCGTAACTACCGCTATCACACGATCCCGGGCCACCACATTCCCGAAACCGACATTGATAAAGGATAATTCCAAAACCCTCCTCCTTCGGAGTATGTCAAATGCCAAAAAAAGGGTGATTGGTGATTGGTTAGTGGCAAACCGGTAAACGTATTTGACATCTGAGCTTGCCCCAATGTCTATTCCACGTTTTGAACCTGCTCGCGAAGCTTTTCGATCTCCTCCTTGATGGACACGGCGAAATGCGAGATGTCCGCATCGTTGGATTTGGAGCCGATGGTGTTGGCCTCCCGATTCATCTCCTGAAGCAGAAAATTGAGTTTCCGTCCCACCGTTTCTCCGGCTTCGAGCGTGGTCATAAACTGCTGATTGTGACTGCGGAAACGCACACACTCCTCGGTCACGTCGCTTCGTTCCGCAAAAATCGCGATTTCCATCGCCAGGCGCTGCTCGTCAACCTGTCGCATCAAGAGCCGCTCGATCTGCTCCCCGAGCCGGTCCCTGAGCCGTTCCACGCGTTCCGGCGCCTTCTCCTCTATCCGGCGTATCAGATCCTCCAACGTCCCGATCCGCTCCACGAAGTCGTTGTATAGATGTTTTCCTTCCGTACGACGCATCTGGTCCAACGCATTGAGCGCCGCCTCGGACGCCTCCGACACCAAGGGGCCTATCTGGTCCGATACCAGTTCCCTGGGCTCGTATTTGAATACGTCCGGCCGGGACGCAATGAGCTGCACATCCACGGAGCCGCCCAAATCGAGTTCCTTTTGAAGCGCGGACAGCCGATCCCGATACACTCTGGCCAACTCCATATTGACCTCAAGGGACTTTTCTCCGGCTTCCATTTCCTTACACGTCACCGAAAGATTGACGCGCCCTCTTTGCACCCGTTTCCGCACCATTTCCGCCAACCGGGGCTCCATCTCCGAGAGCGACCGGGGCAAACGGATGGATACATCGCAGAAACGATTGTTGACGGAAACCGTCTCTACCGTGACTTTAATCCCTTCGCGCTCTGCTTCTCCCCTGCCGAAGCCTGTCATACTTTTGATCATAGCTGAAAACTCCGTGAAAAGTGATGAGTAAAACGTGAAACATAAAACGTAAAACGTAAAACGTAAAACGTGAAGAGTAAAACGTAAGGGGGGACACGTGAACGATGGAGGAAAAAGAGAAGAGATTCTGAGGTGAAAAGCATTCAAATATAAACCATTCTCAAGGTTTTGTCAACAACTCTTTTTTTCTTCTATTTTCTTGTATTATCTTTAATTTCTTGACAAAACTCCGTCTCTGCCTTATCTTTCAGACAAGACAGATGTCCTCTTCAAAATGGATTTAACCGCCGATTTTTACGGAAAACCACCGATGAAATCTTCGGTGTGCTTCCGGGGTATTCCGTGTTTTTCCGTGGTACGGTTTTTCGAGTTTCCGGGGGTGATTTATGGGAATGGATTTTTTTGCCCTGCGCGGTCTCGTATCGGAGCTTGGCGAGTCTTTGAAAGATCGTCCGATCCGCGCGTCCTTCACTGTGGGGAAATACGACCTCTACCTTCAACGCTCCCCAACCTCTTATCTGTTGGCCTCCTGCCTGCCCGGAGCGGGCCGTGCGCACCTCGTCTCCAACGCGCCCAAGTCGGACAGAACGGATTGGGGAAAAGGGCGGCTCCAAAGAGCCATGTGCCTCTCCGTGGAACAGATGAACAAGGATCGGGCGCTGTGCCTTCGATTCGTACAACAGGATTCCATCGGCGGCACGACCCGGAGCATGCTCGTCGTGGAAATGACCGGACGAAACAGCAACGTGATCCTGGTAGACGAGCCTTCCGGAAAAATCATAGACTGCCTTCGGCGGATCACGTCGAGTATGAGCCGATATCGTCAACTCATGCCGGGAGCCCGCTACAAACCCCCACCGCCTCAAAATCGCTTCGATCCGAGACACGATGCGCCCGAAGCCTTCGCACAAGCCCTCCGCTCCGATCCCGATAAGCCCCTCGTCGAAGTCCTGTCCCGAATGCTGATGTGTGCGGATCGCTCCACGGCCCACCGCATCGCGTCGGAAAGCGGACTCGTCGTCCAGCGTCCCGCAGGAAACCTCGAAGCATCCGACGTGGAGAAACTCTATCGCTGTGCACGCAGCCTTTACCGGGAGATTGCGGATTGCGAAACACCTGATAGCGGATTGCATGGGGTTCAATCCGAAATCCGAAATCCGAAATCCGAAATCGGACCCTCCGAAAACCCAAATCCGGCAGGGCAGGCCTTCGTTCTTTTCAATGAAGATGGTGCGCTCAAGGATTTCACGGCCTTCGATCCGATCTGGGTGCCGAACGAACACAAGCAGGCCTTCCCCACGTTGAGCCAGGCCATCGCCTATTTCTACGAGCACAAGCGCGCCGCAGAGACCCTGGAGCAAACGCGCGCCTCATTGGAAACGTCTCTGAATCGCCTCATCGCCTCGACCTCAAAGAAAATCGTCCGTCTTCGGGAGGAACTGAATCGCGCCCTAAATGCGGACGAATTCAAACGGATGGGCGAACTGCTCACGGCCCATCTATACCAAATAAAGCCCCGACAGGAGACGATCACCCTGAGCGACTTCTGCGATTCCTCCCAAAAAATCACCATTCCGCTGGATCCGAAACGATCTCCGTCGGAGAACGCCCAGCGCTACTTCACCCAATATCGGAAAGCCAAGCGCGGAGCCCAGACGATCCATCAGCTCCATGAGGCTGCCGGGGAACGCCTCGCCGAACTGAAGCAATACGCCGCCGAACTATCGTCCGCTCAAGACGAGCACGCTTTGAGAACTCTTCGAAATCGTTTGATCGAGGCGGGAATCATCCGGGACAAGGCGAAAAAAGGAGGGCACATCAAAAAAGAAAAAACCCCGGAAATCCACCCCCGGCGCTACGTGACTTCGGAGGGATGGACGGTCTTCGTGGGACGAAACGACTGGGAAAACGACCTCCTTACCCGTCGCGCCCATCCGGAGGATTTTTGGTTCCACGCGCAGGGGTGTCCGGGGTCGCACGTGGTGCTGAAGCGGGAAGGCCGGAAAGCGGAGCCGGGCAAACACACCCTGGAAGAAACCGCGGGTGTGGCGGCCTATTGGAGCAAAGCGCGCACTTCCAAAACCGTGCCCGTAAATTACACGTTGAAAAAATATGTGCGCAAACCAAGACGCGCCAAACCCGGATCCGTGCTGATCCAGCGGGAAAAGACGCTCTTTGTGGAACCCAAGCTGCTGCCTCAGGCCGATGCCGCTCTTAAAGCCCCACCGTGACGTAAACGTCACGGTTCGGGATCAGGGATTTCGTCTCTTTCTCCGAAGCGCATTCTGTAGTTTGTTGCCTCCCGCGCCGAACCGTGCGGTTCAGCGCACGGCAAACAAGAACCCCCCACCGGACTGTGCCGATGGGGGGTTTTATATTGCTCTAAACCTCCCGCAGGTTAACGGCAACCTGCGGGAGGTTGCTTCAGCAATCCTCAAATGCACGCTTCGTCTCCACCCATCCCATCAACACCTCCCGGTAGGGCTCCCGCGCGATCCCCTTCTCCGAGATAATCGCCGTCACCAGCCGATGCGGGGTCACATCGAACGCCGGATTATACACGTGGACTCCCTCCGGAGCGGTCCGACGTCCGAAACCGCACGTCACCTCCTCCGGCTTCCGCTCCTCGATGGGGATCTGATCTCCGCTCTCTAAGCTGACATCTAAAGTCGAAACAGGAGCCACCACGTAAAACGGAATCCCGTGCGCCTTCGCCAACACCGCCAGGCCGTA
>JAUWMS010000431.1 GCA_030613045.1 Candidatus Latescibacterota bacterium
TGTCAAAGGCGGAACTGGATCGGCTTCTCGTGATGGGCGCAAAGTGGGCGTTGGAGCGGGGATACGGCATCGAGGAGGACCTGGCACACACGGAGGAAGGTGGGTGTATAGAGGGAGCGGATCCGGGTCAGTTGAGCGAGCGGGCCATCAAAAGAGGACTGGATCAGGTGGGCACGCTCGGATCGGGCAATCACTTTTTGGAGATCGGCGTGGTGGACACGATCTTCGATCCGGAGGTGGCGGACGTGTTCGGGCTTCGGGAAAACGGCGTGGTCGTGTGGGTGCATTCGGGATCGAGAGGACTGGGGTATCAGGTGTGCGACGATTTTCTGAAGGTGATGGGGCAGGCGGTGCATAAATACGGGATCGAGCTTCCGGACCGGCAGTTGGCCTGCGCGCCGCTGGATGCTCCCGAAGCGAAAAACTACATCGCGGCGATGAAATGCGCGGCGAATTATGCGGTTGCAAACCGGCAGATCATGATGGATCTCGTGCGACGAACCTGGCAGGAGGCGTGGGACATCGCGCCCTCGGAGTTGGGATTGAAGCTCGTGTACGACGTGGCGCACAACATCGCCAAGTTCGAGGAGCATCAGGTGGATGGAAAAAAGAAGGTGGTGTGCGTACACCGGAAGGGAGCCACGCGCTCGTTTCCCGCCGGACATCCCGACGTGCCGGAGGACTACCGGGCCGTCGGCCAGCCGGTGCTCGTGCCCGGAGATATGGGAACGGCTTCGTTCGTGCTCGTGGGAACAGACAAGGCCATGGCGGAAACCTTCGGATCCACGTGGCACGGCGCGGGACGGGTGATGAGCCGCTCCAAAGCCAAGAAGCGAGCCAAAGGACGGGCGATCTATCGGGAGTTGGAGGATCAGGGCATCTACGTACGCGCACGGGGAAGGAACAGTCTGGCGGAGGAGATGCCGGAGGCGTACAAGGACGTGGATGAAGTGGTGGAGGCCGTGCACCGGGCGGATCTGAGCCGGAAGGTGGCGCGAATTCGACCGGTAGGCGTGGTGAAGGGGTAGGTGATTTCAAAAATTGCCAAAATTTCAAAGATTTCAAAGATTGGGGAGGAGCTATCTCCTCTATCTCGTAGGGGTAGGACAAGTGCGAAGTGCAAAATGTAAAGTACAAAATGAAAAGTGAAAACCAAACCGTGCGCGACGCGCACGGGAACAACCCCATCTCGTTCCCACGCTCCTGCGTGGGAGAGCAAGCTTGACGCTCTGCGTCACCAAACCAACTTTTGGAAAATGTACCACAACGATACGAAAGGCGCAAAACGACAGCAGAAAACAAAGTCTCCCCTATTCCCCTGCCGTTCTTTGCGTTCTTTGCGTCTTTGCGGTGCGAACCAATAACTCAGAAAGGAGTGAGAAATGAACGAAATCTGTTGCGTCTGGGCAAGAGAGATCATGGACTCGCGGGGCAATCCCACCATCGAGGTGGATGTGGCCTTAGACAGCGGAGCAATGGGCCGCGCGGCCGTGCCCTCCGGGGCATCCACCGGAACACGGGAGGCACTGGAACTCCGGGATGGAGACCAAACACGCTTTCTCGGCAAGGGCGTGACCAAGGCGGTGAAAAACGTGAATAGCCTGATCGGCCCGGAACTCTGCGGGATGATGGCCACGGAGCAGGCCGCCATTGACCGGAAGATGCTCGAGTTGGATGGGACGGAGACCAAGAGCAAATTAGGGGCCAATGCGATCCTCGGCGTGTCCCTCGCGGTGGCGAAGGCGGCGGCGGCCGATCTGGAGGTCCCGCTGTATCGCTACATCGGCGGCGTCCGGGCGCGGGTGCTTCCGGTGCCGATGATGAACGTGGTCAACGGCGGGGAGCACGCAGACAACAACGTGGATTTCCAAGAGTTTATGATCATGCCCGTGGGCGCGAGCTGTTTTCGGGAGGCGGTCCGAATGGCGGCAGAGGTTTTTCATAATCTGAAGAAGGTGCTCCAGGACCGGGGATACAGCACCGCGGTAGGCGATGAGGGCGGCTTTGCGCCGAACCTCAAGTCCAATGAGGAGCCTATCGAGGTGATCCTCGAAGCCATTGAGAAGGCCGGATACAAGCCCGGTGAGCAGGTGGCGATTGCACTCGATCCGGCGGCGAGCGAGTTCTACGAGGACGGCTTATACAATCTCAGTGCGGAGGGACGGAAACTCTCCTCGGCGGAGATCGTGGATTTCTACGCGGACTGGGTGGCCAAATATCCCATCGTGTCCATCGAGGACGGGATGGCCGAAGGCGATTGGGATGGCTGGAAACTGATGACGGACAAATTGGGGAAGAAAATTCAGATCGTGGGAGACGACCTGTTCGTGACGAATACGAAAATTTTCCAGAAGGGGATTGAAGCGGGCATCACCAACTCCATTCTCATCAAGCTCAACCAGATCGGAACCCTGACGGAGACGCTGGAGGCGATTGAGCTGGCGCCACGGGCGGGCTCCACGGCGGTGGTATCTCATCGCTCCGGCGAGACGGAAGACGTGACCATCGCGGATCTGGTGGTGGCCTGCAATACCGGCCAAATCAAAAGCGGGTCCGTGTCCCGCACGGATCGCCTGGCCAAGTACAATCAGTTGCTGAGAATCGAGGAAGAGTTGGGCGCGTCGGCGATGTATCTGGGGAAAGAGGCGTTTTATAGTGTGAAGTAGGTGGGCATTTGGCAATAGGCAATAGGCAATAGTGCCTCACCGCTCCCCCTGTTGCCTGATGCCTGATGCCTAATCCCCGTTCCGAAAGGAGTCCCCGGGCACCATGATTGACTCGGTTCGCTTCGGACACATTGTGATCCACGGTCGGGTATACACGAGCGACGTGATCATCTATCCCGACCGCGTGGAGGCGGACTGGTGGCGGAAGGAGGGACATAATCTTTGTTCCGAGGACATCGAAGAGGTGTTCGTTCGGAAGCCGGAGGTGCTCATTGTGGGTACGGGAGCGTCCGGATTGATGCGGGTCTCGCCGGAGGTCGAAGATCGCCTGAAGACCGCGGGCATTGCATTGCGCGCGGAGCGTACCGAGAAGGCGTGCGCCCTTTTCAACGAACTGAGCGGTCACCGAAACGTGGTGGCCGCTTTGCATTTGACGTGCTAAACTCGGCACCACGGAGACACAGAGAACTCCATTTTTTGGAGCGTTCTTTTTAGCCACGGAGATACGGAGATCACAACGCGGCATAGCCGCAAACAAAGTTCAAAAGCAATGGGACACGGAACCCACGGATTTTCACGGATCAAACAAAGTGCGCCTATCCGGAAATCCGAACAATCCAACCCATCCTCGCTCAACAAAAACCTTGTCAAAAAAACAAGATTTTGCAGGTTTGTAGTACAGAGCCAACTGGGAAGTGGACGACTAAGGGAAGTGC
>JAUWMS010000491.1 GCA_030613045.1 Candidatus Latescibacterota bacterium
TGGCACGGATGTCCCCGCACTCCTACTCTATTCCCAGCAGGCCCGCCGCGTTGTTCCAAAAAATATCCTCCACCGCGCGGTCACCGAGCCTTTCCGACCAGCATGCCCATTTGAGCGACCGCAAGTTTTCCAATCCGCTCAGAACCGGCTTAACCTGTGTGTGCTTCTCGCCCCAGACCGGCGTGTCCCCGTATAGCCACAGAAACGTATCCGCCGCGCCAAGCGACCGGCCCCGGTAAAAACACACGGGACAGTCCGTGCCGAACAGCATCTTTTCATGACCGATGATGCGCAAGATGGCCTGATGCGCGATCGGCTCGCAGTTGGCACTGCAATCGAAATAGAGGTTGTTTAGACCGGTCAACTTCGGAAGCCCTTCAAGATTGTGCGCGGGCTGAAATCCGCGCGCCGAGTGGGCCAGGATCAATTTCATGTTGGGATAGGTCTCGCAGTAATGCCGGATCCAGTGGCTGTTCTTCGGATCAGCCACCGCCCTCGATTTCACCATGTGCAGCGTGATCACCCACCCTTCTTCATCGGCGACGCGGACCAAAGGCTCCGGCAGGTAATCGGGAATATCCGCCTCCCAGGTCGGCGTGACGTTCGCCGTGAGGTGATAGCACTTCAGGCCGTGCAGACCGAGCCGCCGAACCTCCTGCCGCACCCACTCCGGATCGTCGTCCGACTTTACGAAAAACAAGCCCCGGCTGGCGGGATCGGTGCGGACTTCTTTGGCGGTCCACTCATTGGCGAGACGGGATTTCTCAGCCGGCCACGGGATAAAGAGTTCCGCGATCCTTCGCCCCGGACCCAAAGCTTCCATCCGCGACCGGTACTCCTGGGCTCCGGCAATCCGTGGAACGTCCGGAATATCCATCTCCTGGTGATCCGGGTGCCATAAATGGCAATGCGCATCGAAAATCTTATCGGGAATAAACGAGGTTAGTTCGCGCTCAAAAAAATCGCGATCCTCGTCACGGATGAGTTCGGCATATTCGTTTTTGCTCATGAATGTTTCTCCCCGTATGGACTTGCTTTTCGGGTCTTTCCCGCTTGGGTCAATTGGGGTCGCCCCCGGTTGGAGCCGGAGTCCTCTCGTTCCCACGCTCTGCGTGGGAACGCAGGCTGGACGCTCAGCGTCCCCAAGAGGTTTCCCCCCCCTGCGCTTCGAGGCTAAAAACGGGAGCACGCTTGAGTGGAGGAACGCTTCGCAAACATATCGGAAAAACAAAAAAATCTGGTTTCTGACCTATGAAAGCAGATACGCCGGCACAAAAATCACTTCCCCTCCGTTGACTTCAACCTTTCCCACGTAATCTTTCGTGACCACGATGCCCTTTGAAGGGCTGTAGCTTCGCATAAACGAACGGATTCCGGAAGGAACACGTGGGGTGTTCATCGCCGTGTATTTGACCTCGACAGGGATAAGCTCTTCTCCTTCCACAATGAAGTCCACCTCGCTCCCGTTTTTCATCCGCCAGAACTTCAACTCCTCAAGGAGCGAAAGCCTGCCGTTGAGCGATCTGAATACATAGTTTTCCACAAGCGCACCCGCATCGGGTCTGAGGGGAAGCGGCTGAAAATTGCGAATCACCTGATTTCGCATTCCCGTATCGTGATAATACACTTTGGGCATCTTCACGATCTCCTTCCGCTTGTTCGCGAAAAAAGGGGGAATATGCCTGAGTATGAAGGTGTTCTCTAAGACGGAAAGGTATCGCTCCACCGTCTGGCGGCTGATCGAAAGATGGGGCGTCAGTTCCTGCAGATTGACGAGGTTGCCGATTTGAAGCGCCTGCAGCCTGACGAGGTTGTTAAACGCCGTGAGGTTCTCGATAGTGAACAACTGATTGATGTCCTTCCTGACGTAAGATTCGTAGATTTCACGCAGCAGACGCAGTTTTCTTTCCCTGTCTTTTTCGAGTACAACCGCCGGGTATCCTCCGTAGAGGATGTATTGTTCGTAATGGGCCTGAAGTGATTTCCCGTGGATATCCAATGGAGCCTCCCGGATATCCACAAACGGATATTCTTCCAGAAGATTCGACAGGGTTTTTTCTCCTTTGAACAGAAGGGTTTCCCCGAAGGTCAGCGTCGGAATTTCAAACACGATTTTTCTTCCGGCGAGTGAGTCGGTGAATTTTCTTCGAACCTCTAAAGTGGAGGAACCGGAGCAGATGCACTTCAGGTTTTTGTGATGGTCCGCGATGAGCTTCAGAAAATTACTCGGATTTTCCATGTATTGGATTTCATCCACGAACACATAGCTTCTCTCGTTGGGGTTCATTCCCTGGATTTCGAGATACCGCAGAAAATCCCGAACGCCCCTGTTGAACAGGTCCAGGAACTCGAAATCTTCAAGATCGAAATAGAAGACGGCGTTGGGCTTGATCCCGTCTTCTATCAGCTGTTTCATCAAGAGATACAGGATACAGGTCTTGCCGACCTGCCTTGCTCCGACGAGCACGAGGATACGCGGATCGTCCATCCATTCCCGGATGGAATAAATCGCTTCTCTGTGGAAAAGGCGCATCTTCAGAATTTCGGAAAATTCCATGGTTTTCACCCTATTTCGAAAGGGTCATTATAAAATAGTTATACTAAATCACAACACCTGTTTCAATATAGAACAAATCGAAATATACGCTGTTTTCTTCTTCGTGTCAAGTCCTTTTCCAAACTTAACCGAGCAGTTTGGCTTCGAGCAGTTTCGCGCAATTCGCGGTACGCTCAATCACCAATATTTTCAACAACCTACACCTCCTCGACCGTCCTATAGAACTTGATCCTAGGAGCCTCCTCGATCCGATCTCGTTATCACCATTTCGCAGAGACATGCACAGTTAAGAGACGTCGCGCTCCACGCTCTCTATGAGCGCCCTGAGATACCCCACGTCCAAGGCGCGC
>JAUWMS010000468.1 GCA_030613045.1 Candidatus Latescibacterota bacterium
GAGATGGTGATGCCTGGGGACAACGTGCAGATGGAAGTGGAGTTGATCATGCCGATCGCGATGGAGCGGGAGCTGAGGTTTGCTATTCGTGAGGGGGGTCGAACCGTGGGAGCCGGCGTGATCAGCAAAATTATCGAATAAACCCAGGGGTGAACCTCGCAGAGCCGCTGAAGAAGAGCTTGTTCCTTATAGGTTTCCATTCTTTGTGGCCTTGCGGTAAAACGACTGAAAAACGAGGTGAGGATGCCGGATCAGAAAATTCGCATTACTTTGAAGGCCTACGATTATGCCACGCTGGATCGCTCCACCGACGAGATTGTGAAGACGGCGAAGCGCAGTGGAGCCATTGTTTCCGGGCCAGTACCGCTTCCGACGAGGCGGACGGTTTATACGGTGCTTCGGTCGCCGTTCATTGACAAAAAGTCGCGGGAACAGTTCGAGACCCGGATCCACAAACGGCTGGTGGACATTTACGATGCGACCTCCCAGACCATTGATGCGCTGACCAAACTGGATTTGCCGGCCGGCGTGGATCTGGAAATTAAAGTGTGACCGTAACAGGTCGCCCACAAAGACACGAAGCGTCCGATTCTTTTCTTTGGGGCCTCTTTCTGAAAAAGAGGGAAGGCGTGATGAGGGGTACGTGACGGGGTTTTGTGTGATAATTTACAATGGCGTATGGTGAATGGTCCATGATTCATCGCTTATTGAGTTGGAGAGAAGAATGAGTGGAATTCTTGGAAAAAAATTGGGGATGACCCAGATCTTCAATAACGAAGGAGAGCGGGTCCCCGTTACGGTCATTGAGGCCGGGCCGTGTCCCGTGATCCAGATTAAAACGGAGCAGGTTGATGGATACAACGCGGTTCAGTTGGGATACGGGGCGATCCGGGAGAAGCGGGTAAATAAGGCGCAACGGGAGGTTTTTCGGAGGGTGGAGGCGAAACCTCAACGGGTTCTGAAGGAGTTTCGAGTGGACGATCCCGGGGCTTTCGAGTTGGGAAAAACCGTGGAAGTGGGGATGTTCAAAGAGGGCGATCTCGTGAAGGTAACCGGTCGAAGCAAGGGCAAAGGATTCGCCGGAGTGATAAAGCGGCATGGCTTTCGGGACGGCCCCAAGACCCATGGGCAGTCCAATCGCCTTCGGTCGCCGGGTTCCATTGGAGCCAGTTCCTCTCCGTCCCGGGTGTGGAAAGGGCAGCGTATGGCGGGACGGATGGGGAACGAGCGGAAGACGGTGAAGAATTTGAAGGTGTTTCAGGTGGATGCGGAGCGTAACTTGCTCATCATCAAGGGCGCGGTTCCGGGGTCGAGGAATGGGGTTGTCTGGATTACGAAGTGCGCGAAATCATAAATATTATGGCATAACCTGACTATAGGAGTTTTTTCGGCTACACCAGAATGACAGCGTTTGTCACTCTGAACGCAGTGAAGAGTCTCCATGCGAAGCCGCAAAATACGTCATCGTAATTATGATTTCGTGCACTAAGTAAGGGATTGGCGAAGCGATTTCGGATTTTCGGGTACAAATTCCTGCAATCCGCAATCTGAAATTTTTAGGTCAGGGGAGATGAATTCGATGCTAACAGCGGAACTTTTTTCGATCGCAGGTGAGAAACGGACTCCGGTAGAACTTATGTCTTCCATCTTCGCTATTGAGCCTTCCGAGCATGCGATTTATCAGGTCGTGAAAGCTTATCGGAACAATCAGAGGCAGGGCACGGCTTCTACCAAAAATCGAAGTCAGGTGCGCGGAGGAGGGCGTAAGCCCTGGCGCCAGAAGGGTACCGGACGGGCGCGGGCGGGCACGTTGTCCTCTCCACTTTTCGTGGGAGGAGGTGTCGTCTTTGGTCCTACCCCGCATTCGTATCGGGAGCGGACGCAAAAGAAGGTGCGGCGATTGGCCTTAAAGTCGGCTCTTTCGATCAAGGCACGGGAGAATGGGTTGAAGGTGGTGGAGGATTTTGCCTTAGAGGAACCCAAGACCCGGCGGATCGCGGAGATGTTGCAGGCGTGTGGTACAAAGGGGGAGAAGGTGCTTTTTCTGGTGTCCGAAAGTTCGGATGCGATCCGCAAGTCGTGCCGAAACGTCCCCAACCTGACGCTTCGGCACATAGACAGTCTGTGTGTGTACGACGTAGTGGATGTGGACCTGATACTGTTCACCCGAAGTGGATTGGCTAAGACGGAGGATAAGTTAAGCTTATGAAGGATATACGTCGTATCATACGCCGACCGCTGATTACGGAGAAAGCGAACACACTGAGGGAAGCGCACAATCAGTATTGCTTTGAGGTGGATCGGCATGCGAACAAGATCGAGATCAAAGGAGCCGTGGAGGAGTTGTTCGAGGTGCATGTGACGGATGTTCGAACCGCGACGATCCACGGCAAGGTAAAGCGAATGGGGCGGTTTCAGGGGAAACGGCCCGACTGGAAGAAGGCCATGGTGACGTTGAGAGCGGGAGATTCCATCGAGTTATACGAAGGAGTTTGACTAGATGCCGGTTAAGAAACTAAAACCAGTTACGCCGGGGCAGCGGTTCCGCATCACACCGGCGTTCGATGAGCTGACCACGGAGACCCCGCATAAGGGACTTCTGGAGAAAAAGAAGCGTATCTCGGGCCGGAACAGTCATGGGCGGATCACGATGCGGCGTCGGGGTGGGGGACACAAACGGCGGTTTCGTACGATTGACTTCAAGCGGGATAAGGTCGGGATTCCGGGCAAGGTAGCAACGATTGAGTATGATCCCAATCGGTCGGCGCGGATCGCGTTGGTGCATTATGCGGATGGAGAAAAGCGATACATTGTCGCCCCGCTCGGTGTGGTGGTTGGAAGCAGTATTTTGTCCGGTCCGGACGCGGAGATCCAGGCGGGTCATGCGTTGCCTTTGGAGAGTATCCCCGTGGGTACGCAGATTCATAATATCGAACTGAGGCCCGGGAAAGGGGCGGAGTTGGTCCGAAGCGCGGGGGCTTCGGCGCAGTTGATGGCCAAGGAAGGCGAGTATGTGCAGGTGCGACTCCCTTCCGGAGAGATGCGTTTGGTGCGTAGGGAGTGCTATGCTTCGGTGGGTCAGGTCGGGAATCTGGATCATGAGAA
>JAUWMS010000487.1 GCA_030613045.1 Candidatus Latescibacterota bacterium
GCCCGTTCGATGGGCCCGCCGAGGTGCCCCATGGTTCTCAGATCGCTGATGGATCCGACGCTCCCGCAAATGCCCGGCGCGCCTTTGTTCACGCATTGCACCAACGCGATGCCGCCCAATGTTTCGGCTACGTGAGTCAACACATTTCCCGCAAGGGTGACCGGCGCGGTAGTCCCGCAAATCGGCTCCGTGGGAACCACCACGGGCAGCCCCTTCCCGGCCAGATAGCAGGTCATCTCGCCGTAATCCTTGTCAATCTTGAAAGGACTGATGATCAGGGTAATAAACGAGACAAACGGTTTTCGGCGCAGCGATTCCGCACCACCGGCGATCTTTTCAACCATCTCGACCACCTTTCGACAGCCGGCCATGGAATACACGCCGCCCATCACGTGTTTCGCGGTGTTATCCAGCGCGTGAAAAAAGCGGTTGACGTCAATGTGGTCCTTCGTTGTGATTTCATTCGGGAACACGTTGATCGTGAAAACGTGCACATTTTCCAGCGCATCCACCATTCGGGCATTCAGGATCACATCCCCGATGGTCGAAGGCCGGCGCTCCCCGGTGTCGGGATCGAGCACGTAGATCGCCGTCCCGCCCGTTCCGTAGTGCACCCGGTCTTTTTCCAGCACGGCATCGCATTCCCCATCGCGCGAGTACAGCGTGATGGAAGACGGGTTCGAAGCAATCGCATCCTCGATTAGAGCGCGGGAAAGGCGCACAATGTTCGTTCCGCGATCCACCTCCGCCCCCGCGGCCTTGAATGCATCGAGCGCCGTGGGGGAATACACCTTCATACCGGCTTTTTCCAACTCTTCGAAGGCGGCGTCGGCTATTTTGCGCACGTCCGCCTCGCTCAGGGGCTTGTAAGGCGACGCCGGAATTCCGGGGCGTTCGTGTTTCGATTTCTGCAAAAGATCCTCCTCCTCTGTAATAGAACACAGATGACGCGGCTGACACAGATTTTCGCGGGGGATATCCGGGTTTATCCTCGCCATCCGTGTCATCCGCGTTCCGTGCTTCATCCTAATATCTAGGTTCACAATCTCCTGTCCGTCATCAGCGCGTCTATGCCGCCGCGCTCGAACAACCGCGCCGCGTTATCCGCCGGACACGTTTGTTTCCGCAGGCGTTCCTCCAGCGGTTTTAGAAAACATTCTTCTCCAAGTCCTCGTCGTCGCAGTCCAAGCCGGGCCAGAGTCAGCATACGCTCAGCCAAGTTCGCAAGATGGATACCGTCCACGCGCCCCTTCAACGCGTCGCGACATGCGGCCTCCCGGGCGGCGCGTAACTTCTCCCAATCATAGCGGGCAAGCTCCTCCTTCGCTTCGGGCAAAGCGGACACGAGACCCAACGTCAGCGCGGCGATGCATATCAGGTCATCGGGCGGCTGCTGATCGTTGACCCGGTTCTCGACCGTGTAGTAGCGCGAGAGCCGAGCATTGTACCAATAGCATGTGCTGTGCACGTCAATATCCGTTTTTTGGGGAACAAGGGAGATTTCCCGGCCATCTGGATCCAGACCGACAGCCCGTCCGCTTTGATAGTATTCCTCGAACGTCCGATATCGCGTCAACACGATCGGCTTTCCGACGCGCTTCACATATACAGGCCGAAACCGGGCGATGGTGCGGACGTAGTCCTCAAGGTCTTCAAAAGGCTTCTCGGGTATCCCCACGCGCTTGGCATCCGGCATCCACCAATTCCAGAATTTCTCCGCCACGCATTTGTATTGCGGATCGATGCGCCCCTTCCAGATGTTCGAATGCGCGGTGAGCGCGATCTGTGCCCCGGCGAACCCATTCAACACATTTACCGCGGGGATGGCTTCTTCTTTGGAAACGCTCACGTGCACGTGACTGGCCGCGTTGATCGTGAATAGATTCACATCGTCCCCGTCCTCCGGGGGCAGCACGCGGTTTGCGCCAAACACCTTGTCCCAGACACTGGTCCGGCCTTTTTTCATCAACAGGCGCTTGCTCGGCGGGGTAAGCGGCTGGATGCCGTATCCGAGAAAGCGGACCCGGTGCGTCTCGGAAAACGGGCGAAGGGTTTCCCGAAGTGCGCGAACCGACCGATCCAGATCGAAAAGATTGGCCACGTGAGCAAGCGAAAACTCCGATTTGCAGAATCCCGTCTCGCATGAAGCCACGGTGTCGTTCTGTTCACCCGATTTTTTGGCCCCGACCACCTTGCGGGTCATGGCATCTTCAACCGGCTGCGAGCCGCGTTTTTGCAGGTATTCCCATAGCGCATCGATTGTTTTGAGGCTTGCCGCGGCGCCGTCTCGGTTGACCAGAGGAAATTTCAACTCCGATCCGATCCGGCGTTCCGTTCCATTGCGCGCTGAAACGGCCTGTTCAAAGCCATTGATGAAATGTTCGTAAATTGGATCTCTGATCGTCATAGTTTTCTTTCTTCCTTCGGAAGCTGCATGGTCAAGGAGGTTCCTTGCTGTGGATTGCTCCGAACGATGATCTTACCGTTATGATCCTGGATGATTTTTTTTGCAAGCGCGAGTCCCAGACCCGATCCCCCTCTCTTGTCGCTGAAGAATGGCCTAAACATATTCTTCCGCACTTCCGCTTCCATCCCGGGTCCGGTATCTTTGATCGTCATAATTACCTTGTCATCGGTCTCGCGGCAGGCAAGACTCATGGAACCGCCGTTTCCCGCCATGGCCTCTATCGAATTCTGGGCCGCGTTTAGCACAGCGTGCCGCAGTCTTCGTCGAACACAAGCTACGGTGGGAGGATCCCCGGCGGGGGACTCCAGCTTGATCGCCACCCCGTTGGATTTGGCTTGAGGCAAAAGCGCGCGACGAACCCCCTTCAGCAGCTTCACGACATCCACGGGCTTTCTTTTACCTTTTGGAGGACCCACGAAATCCAGAGAGTCATTCAGCATCGTCTCGGTGGAGGTTACCAATTCGATAATAGAGTCAAGAATTTCGTAATCTTTTTCTTCGAGCGTGCCC
>JAUWMS010000489.1 GCA_030613045.1 Candidatus Latescibacterota bacterium
CCCAGATTGAGCGGCGGGAAGTTGCGCGCCAGATAGCGCCGCACCTCCGGATCGTTGAGCCACGCCACAAAACAGGGAGCATCTTCCTGCTCGATAGCCCGAAGATAGACGTTGTCCCCGATCAAGAACGGAGCTTGCATGCAATCTCCTTCCCTCTAATCAGTTCGGACTACGAATTGCGAATTGTGGGGTTAAGATTTTCAATCTGAAATCCGAAATCCGAAATCCGAAATCGAATCACCAATCGCCACAATATATCATAGATGCGAGGACGTGTCAACCAAAAATTAGACCTCATACAGCCAATTCACATCCACGACCGTGATCTGAAGGAGGTTCAGTCCCCCGATTCGGGGGTTGCCGGCGCAATAGCCCAGCACCGCGGCGTCATTTACGAAGGTGATGGCGGTGTAACAATACCAGCCGTCCGGATCGTCCTCCAAAACTTTGACGTGCTCCCAGGTGCGGCCCTCGTCCCGCGAGATGGCGGTAGTCAGAGGCGTACGCTTCTCCCGAAATTCCGGCCCGACGTGCGTGTGATCGTTCCAGACGAGGAGCAGATCGCCGGTGGAGGGAATGCGCTTCACCGAAGCCGGAGACGTGGGCGAGCGAAGTTCCGTAGGTTCCGCCGGAGTCCACGTGTCGCCGCCGTCGTGGGAATACGAACGGAACTGACAGCCCATATCGGTCCGCATCCACATCATCAGCGCACCGTCTTCGAGCTCCACCACGCCCGGTTCCTGAAGTCCTGACTTGCTTTCCGGAGGCGCCTCCAACCAGGTACGGCTCATCCGCCACGTTTGTCCCTCGTCGTCGGAGAGGGCGCACGCGGAGATGCCCCGATGGCTCCACGATTCGCGTGTGCCGTCCGGGCATGGATGATAGGCGGCCGGCACCACGAGTCGCCCGGAGGAAAGCTGCACCACCCGGTCGTTGTTGATCACGTGGTAGCCCTCGTGGGGGATCGTGCACCCCTTTTCGCTCCAAGTCTGTGCCTCATCGTTCGAGGTGCGCATATAGAGCTTGCAGTCGTCCCAGGAGTTTTTGATGGCGTAAAACAAAGCGATCGAGCCGGAATGCAGGCGCAGCAAACTCACGGACATCACATTCTCGCTTCCTTCGTTGTCCACCACCAACACATCGTTCTCCGTCCAGGTCCGTCCGCCGTCGTACGAGAAACGGCCGGCGATCCGGGCCGTGGAGTTATCGTGCGCTCCCCCATAGAAGTGGGAATACGCGAAAAACAGACTTCCGTCCCACAGTTGCACAAAGGAACCCTCGGAATTCCTCGGATTCTCCGGGGAGGGAGGAAGCAGACGCAGCTTGTATACACGGGAGTCGCTCATGGATGATCCTCCATTAGACAAACATGAAAGTGAGAAAGTGGGACGGTGAGACGCCTTTGGGTCCTCACTTTCTCACTTTCTCACTTTCCCACTTTCTCATCTTTACGCTTTCTCATCTTTACGCTTTCTTCTCCGGCCTTTCCTTCTTCTCCTCCAGCTTTTCCAGCGTCACCTCGTCCTCATACTTCTTCACGCACTCGTTGCACTCGGCGCAGGACGTTTCGTAGCAGTTCCGGTGGATCCGCATGGGATACTGCTTCTCGAAGGCGCGTTTGCATTTCTCCGAGCAGAACTGGTACCGCATCTGATGGGTTCCTACGGCCGCATAAATGACGGCCACGTATTCGTCCCGCTCCACCTCTTTCTGACACCAGTCGCACACCACCCGCTCCTCTCTTCGGCGCTGCTCCCTTCGTCCGGCGATTTCCTCGTCCGTCCATGCGTACTCGATGTGGCTGATGTTCCCGGCCGGGATGCGGACTCGCACCACATCGTCGGTGATCCCGAGGAGATCTCCCTGAACAATCTTGAAGATGCTCTTGGATTCGACGATGTTTCCGTCGTTGAGATGAATGAGAGCATGTCCCTTCTCCGGGGTGATAAACGTGGACCAGCCGCAATACTCGCACACGGTGGTGAACAGAAATTGCCGGGTCTTCCGCCCGCAACTCGGACAACGTCCTTCCTCGAGAAGTTTCACATCCCGAATGGAGGCTTTAGTCGCTTCCTTGATCGTGCCCTCCACCTCAGAGATCACCTTGCTGACCGATCCTTTGTCTTCCTTGGTGAGAAGGGAGATTTCCTTCTCCAGCTCATTGTCCTGATCCACGAGGGCGATCTGCTTTTCCTTCTTATCCTCTTCGTCCTTTTTACCGAAGAACGTTCTCTTACTCATGGGATCACCTCCATAATGGTTTCGGGCTTTCAAATAGTTCGGCCGATTTCGGACGGCGCCGACCTCACGGAGAGGCGGAGCGCGTTCTGGATATAACGCATAGGGAAATATAAGCATTCTATCTGAAATGGCAAGGGAAAAATGGATCGTGCCATTGATTTTTTATATTGACAGAAGCTCCAAATTGTGTTATTTTTGAAAATTATGCGAAATGACAGGATCATCCCCTCTTCTTTTGAACGCCTTAGGTTGCTTGAAGTTAAAGAATGGTTGCCTAATGCGTGATGATGGATGAGAAGTTTGTCCATAACCGAATGGATTCAATCGAAAAAAATCAAAACCCTGCCGCAAAGGCGCCACGAACACAAATAAAAACAAAAGACCCGATTGTTTGACGATCTGAAAGAACGCTCCTTTTTGTGTTCATGCGGTTTGTGCAGGGCAGTCGGTTCTCAGGCCGTTTTTACGAATCCATCCCAGTTGTGAATGGGAAAGGAAAGCTCGAATGTCCATTCAGACACTTGAAAAAAAATACGATCCGAACCTTGTGGAACAAAAATGGGATCGTTTCTGGTAGGATCGTGGTTTTTTTCACGCCCAAATCGAGCCTGCTAAAAAATCCTATTGCATCACCATTCCGCCGCCCAATGTGACCGGGGAACTGCACATAGGGCACGCGCTCCAGCACACGATCCAC
>JAUWMS010000281.1 GCA_030613045.1 Candidatus Latescibacterota bacterium
CTCCGGAAAAGGAGATCCCGGTTCGGGCGTTTCTGAAAAAAGAAGACCGCGAGACCCTTCAGCAGTTGGAGAGCATGACCTTCCGATCCGCGTCCGGCAAAGACATTCCCCTCGGGGCGCTCGTGAAGCCCACCATCCACAAGGGCTTTGGCCGCATCTACCACGAAGACGGCAAAACCGTCCTGCGCGTGACCGCCGTGACCACGAAGGACGATCTGAAGGAACTTTCCAAAAAGATAGACTGGGCGATGAAAGGCTTTGAAATGCCGCGGGGCTATCAGTGGAACAAGACGGGGCGTTTCACTAAGATGGAGGAATCCGGAAGCACCATGACGTTCGCCCTGATCATGTCCATCACCTTTGTGTTCCTGCTGATGGGCGTGCTGTTCGAGTCCTTCATTCTCCCGCTGTGTGTGCTGCTCTCCATCCCCTTTGCCTTTTTCGGCGTGTATTGGACGCTGTATCTGACCAAAACCACACAGGACATCATGTCCATGATCGGCATCATCATCCTCATCGGCATCGTGGTGAACAACGCCATCGTGCTCGTGGATCTGGTCAACCGGCTTCGAAAGGAGGGCTATGCGCGCTTCGACGCGCTATTGGAGGCTGGGAAACACCGGTTCCGCCCGATTCTGATGACGAGCTTCACCACCGTATTCGGCTTGCTTCCTATGGCCGTGGGCAACGCCAGCCTGATCGGTATGCCCTACGCGCCGATGGGACGCACGATGATGGGCGGGCTCCTCGCCTCCACTGCGATGACGCTGGTGATCGTTCCGCTCTTCTATACCTTCTTGGATGATCTCAGGGAGTTGTGGAAGCGGCTGATTGCGGCGGCGTTTGCTCCTCGGAGGAAAAAGCAAGCGGCTGTGTCGGAGGCGGGATAGGAAGGCTCTTCAAAAAAAATAAGGAACAAAAAGGGCCGCTCACGATCATTGTGAGCGGCCCTCAAGCTTCTCATTCATAGCAACGGAACTACCTTCCCCGATAGTCTTGCAGTCAAGCCCGTGTCATCTCCGAGATCAGGAAATGTACCCCGCGCAGAAATTTCTCAAAGGAGCGACATCGTTCCTTCGCCAGTTCAAGGTTCATTTTAGCGGCCAGGGCGGGCTGGTCGTCCACCTCCATGTAGCGCCGCTGTCCCTGCATATTCTTTGATAGCCGCTCCTTGGCTCCCCGAATCCCTTCGGGATTCTCCGGCGCCGTCGCATCCTGCCGGATACCCCGGACCCCTTGCAACGATTCTTTGGCGCCCAGGAACCAACCCTCGAACTCCCCCTTAGCGAGAACCACCGCCACGGGCAATTGGGTTACGGCCTGGCATCGTTTCAACAACCTCGGCCCTAATTGCGCCGGGCAATCTTTGTCTGCATCCAAAAGCACCAGAATGCCGCCAGCATCAAGCCGAGAACGAACCACCTGCCGTATCGCCCGTTCCAACTCGCCTTCTTTGACAACAAGATTGCGCTTCACACGAAAAGGCTTGGCCACCTGCACGCTATATGCAGTCTCTCGTTCCAAAATCCGCCTCAACAAAATCGGCACGGATTCTACTTCTGAGTAGCCTTCCACAATCGGAACTATCACTCGCTTTATAACCACTCCTTGTCCTCCGGAATGGGTGGACCAAAAAGGTTCAGTTGCTCCGCTGCCTTCTGTGCGGTCTCTAAATCGGGTTCCAATTCGTCCGCTCGCAGCAGCTCACCCGGAGTGTAGAGCCGATCACGAATGGCCTCCCGGCTGGAGGCGGAAAGCGGACTGATCCATGTCTTTCCGCGCTTCATGGTTACCGCACGAATTTGCAAATCTTTCAGCAGCTTTGAGTCCAGAATGTCCGGACTATGCGTCGTCATCAGCACCTGCCGTTCGTGGGCGGCATCCAGAAAAACATCGAACAGCAGTTCGGCGACCGCGGGATGAACGGTGGCCTCGGGTTCCTCGATCGCCACCATCGTCGGATTTCCCGGCTGATATACGGCCAGCAGCAATCCCAACACCCGCAGCGTTCCATCGGACATGTTCAGAGATTCAAAGGTCCATGGATCCTTCGATCCCACATCCTGTCTGAATTGCAGGGTTTCCATTGGGCCCACCGCCCGATATTCGACCCGCACGACCCCTTCGACGACTCTCGCGAGAAGTCCGCACAGACGGTGATACTGTTCGGAAGACTTTTGCTCCTGAAGGTGTTTCAATACGGCAGCCGCATTGCTGCCGTCCCGGTTGAGCAAGTCTCCGGGATCCGGTTCCTGCAATTCGCGGAGCCGATGAGGGACGATGGCATAGCCTTGCATAGCGGTCAGAAAATCATACACAGGACGAAACTCCTCGATGGCCGAGGCCGCAAACAGAGCCAAACGATCCGGGAAAATCTGAGGCTGGATCCCCGGAATCTGTGTCGAGAACTTGCCATCGCGAATCTCGAAACGGTACTCTGCGGATCGCATAAAATGCCGTACCACACACCGTTCCCGTTTAACTTGGAATTTTTCCTTCGGTTTGGCGGCGATTTCGAACGCATAGTCGGCCTCTACGCCGTCATCGAGATCCAAGATCAGGCGCATTCCGATATGCGTGGGATGCCCGCCGGAGCGGCGCCGGACCGCACCGATTCCCCCACGGTTTTTGAAGGCCATCTCGATGGATCCGGCCAGACAGTCTTTGACAAACCCCAACGCCTCAATGAAGTTGCTCTTGCCTGCTCCATTTGGGCCAACCAGAATAGTCAACGGTTCGAGCGCCACGTGGACCTGCGCTAAGCTCTTATAGTTCCGAATCT
Organism: Candidatus Latescibacterota bacterium; assembly: GCA_030613045.1. Taxonomy (GTDB): domain Bacteria; phylum Latescibacterota; class 4484-107; order 4484-107; family 4484-107; genus 4484-107. Next base: position 2,783 of record JAUWMS010000281.1, read on the forward strand.
CCACCCATCGAATTCGTGGAATCATCGCTTGGCCTCCCAGGATTCAAGTTTTTCGACGTACCGCTCCCCCACCCTATCCACCAGCCGCTTGTGATCTTCGCTTCCGTCCAGCCAAAAAATCCGTCCGTCCCGCCGAAACCACGTCATCTGCCGCTTGGCGTATCGCCGGGTGTTCCGCTTTATGGCTTCGATTGTGGCGCTCAGGGTCTGTCGTCCCTCGAGATACGGGAACACTTCCTGATACCCCACGCTTTTCAAGGCATTCAAATCCGGGCCATACCCCCTGTCCAACAGCCCCTGCACCTCCTCGATCAATCCCCGAGCGATCATCTCATCCACCCGCTCCCCGATCCGCCGATGGAGCGCGGCGCGATCCAAAGCCAGGCCCACCATCATCGTCTCGAATCCGCCGAACGCAGGGCGGCTCGTGCGCTGAAGCTCCGAAATCCGTTGTCCCGTAATCTCGAACACCTCCAAGGCCCGCACAATCCGGTGCAGATCGTTGGGATGAATCCGCGCGGCCGCCAAAGGATCCACCCGGCTCAATTCCTCGTGCAGCCCTAAACTCCCCTCCTGCGCGGCTCGCGTTTTTAAACGCTTCCGAACCTCGTCGGAGGATTGCGGATTGCGGATTGCGGATTGCGGATTGCTCCCCCCACCCCGCTCGTTCCGAAATTCCTCCGATTCCGTTTCCTCGAAAATCCCATCTGTCAACGCGCGGATATACAGTCCCGACCCGCCCACGACCACCGGTCTCTTTCCTCGTTCCCGGATGGCCCGGATCGCCTCCGCAGCCTGTCGGGCATACTTCCCCGCGGTGAGCTTCTCGTCGGGATCCACGATGTCTATCAGATGATGAGGCACCTGTTCACGCTCGGCTTTCGAAGGCTTCGCGGTTCCGATGTCCATCGTGCGCACGGCCTGACGCGCATCCGCGGATACGATCTCACCTCCGATACGCTCCGCCAGTTCGAGGGAGAGTCCGGTCTTCCCAACCCCCGTGGGCCCCAGGATAACAAGAACAGGTTGCGTTTTTTCCACGGCCTCAGACCAAAGTCAGGAAAAGGTAAAGGTAGAGGTAAAGGCCGCCCCACCAACCTCTCTTTACCTCTACCTCTACCTGTTTTTTTCTTTACCTTTACCTGTTTTCTATCTCCCAAACCGCCGATCCAGTTCCTCCAGCGACATCTTCACCACCGTGGGTCTTCCGTGCGGACACACAAAGGGCTGCTGAGTCGCAAACAGCTGATCCACCAATCCCTGCATCTCGGCCAGCGAAAGCCGATCTCCGGTCTTGATCGCCGCGTGGCAGCTATACGACACAGCCAACCGTTCCTTCAACCCCGAAGAGATCGGCCCCATCCGAACGACCTCGTCCACCAGATCCTTGAGCATCTGCCCGTCCCGCCATTGTTTCAGGCCGCTGGGGATCGCATCCACCATCACCGTATTCCGGCCGAAGCACTGGATTCCGAAACCGATCTGGTCCAACAAAGGCTCAATCTCTTGAATCATGTGCATTTCCGTGGGCTCGAACTCCAACGTAAGCGGGAAAAGCAACTGTTGCGCCGTCCGCGGTCCGCCGGAGAAATGACCCATCACCCTCTCATACAACACCCGCTCGTGCGCTGCGTGCTGATCCACCATCGCCAGACCGTTCTTGATCGCCGCAAAAATATACTTCCGATGTACCTGCCACAGCGGAGCCGCCTCTCGGAATGGCTCGCCCTGTGGCCCACCCTTCTCCTCGGTGCGTGTTCCCGTATCTATCTGAAATGCCAGCGCCGTCTGAAACGGTCGCTTCTGCCTAACGGGTAGGGCCGCGACTGGATCATGCCCTTCCGACGCAGCGAAAGGCCCGGATTCCTCCTCGATGCGAGGGGAGGCTTCGTCGGCCCTGGCTCCGCTTCCATCCGAATTCCACCGCACCTCCGGAACGACGGCGTCCGTCCGAAGGGCCCGCTCAGTCTCGCGGAACAAAAGATCGTAGATCAGTTGCTCGTTCGAGAAACGCACCTCCCTTTTGGTGGGATGCACGTTCACGTC
>JAUWMS010000110.1 GCA_030613045.1 Candidatus Latescibacterota bacterium
ACATAGAGGGACATGATCAAACAGCACGCCATGCCGATGGCAAGGCCGGCTATGTTGATGAAGGAATAAACCTTGTGCCGGACCAGATTCCGAACGGCGACGGTTAGGTAGTTCCTAAACATAATGCCGCTCCTCCTTTTCTTGTTAAGTGTGAGAGATAAACAGGTAAGCACAAAACAGTAAACAGCGGCAGTTCACGCTTCACATTTTACGCTTCACTTCAAAATCAATTTATCTATCTCCCCGAAACCATCATACGTGGACGTAATCACCCGCTCCCCCGGCTCCAATCCTTCGAGCACCTCAAAAACCTGAGGGTTTTGCCGACCCAGTCGAATGGCTCTTTTCGTGGCATAAGCCCCGGACGGTTCCAGCACATAGACCCATTGCCCGCCTGTTTTTTGATAAAAGCCCCCTCTCGGCAAAAGCACCGCTTCCGAAAGATCGCCCAATTCCAATCGAATATGAAGCGTCTGCCCGCGCCGGATGCCCTGGGGAGAAGCGCCGTCAAACTCCATATCCACCTCAAACCGGCCCTCGCGGACTTCGGGGTAGATCTTTCGGACGAGCAGCGTATAGGATGTGCCCGCAAGATCGAACGCGCCCGTTCTGCCGGTCTCTATGCGCGCGATGTAATGTTCGTCAATCCCGGCGCGCACTTTGAAGCCCTCCAACACGTCGATCTTCCCGAGACGCTCTCCCGGGGATTTGGATTCGCCGATTTCCGCATGGAGCGAGGTGAGCTGGCCGCTGATGGGCGCCCGGAGGACCAGATTCTCCAGTTTTTGTTTGACCATGCCGAGGTTCGTCTGCATGCGTTGTACGGAGGCATCCAATTGCTCGATTTGCAGCTTCCTGAACGTGGCATCCTGTTTCTGGGTTTCAAGGGCTAATTTTTTGCGCTTGAGCAGATATTCGTATTCGTCTTTGGCCTGTTCGTATTCCTGCTGGGAAATCAGGTTCTTTTTCGCCAATGCGGCATTGCGTTCGTACGTGCGTTTTTGCCGCAGGATTTGATAGTCCAACTCCACGATTTCCCGACGTAAGGTGAGGCGGTGTTGTTCCATCGCCAAACGGGTGTTGCGCAGGTTATTGGTCTGCTCGAAGAACTGGGCCTCCTGGACCATAATATTCAGGAGCAGATTGGTGTTGCCCAATCGCAGGATTTTGTCCCATTCGTGCACCAGCGTCCCGGCTTCAAGGTCGAGGTTCTCCACCCTTCCGCCTTCAATGGCGTCGAGATAGAGGGGTCGGATCGGGCGCACGTTGCCGGGCACGGGAATGAACTCCTGAAACGCGCCCCTCTCTATGGTGGCAATGGTGATTCTTTCGGGATTTACGTTGAGCCTGGATCGGCTGTCTCTGAAGAAAAGACTATGCAGCGCCACGGCGAGAACGATCCCCATGAGGGATAGGGCGGCGATCTTTTTGGGGGGCCATTTCTTTTTTTCTATGGGACGATCCATGGTTCACCTCGGAGGGTTGTGGGAACTTCGCAGGAAGGTTTTACCCCTGAGCGCGCGGAGAACGCGGAGGGTAACGGGATGCGTAAAACGTAAAACGTGAAACGTAAAGCGTAAAGCGTAAAGCGTGAGGCGTGTAACAGAGCAGGCTATGGGTTCTGATTTTATTATACGCAAGAACGGTGCCAGTAATTCGTCTCGCAGGCGCCGCAAGGGCTTAGGGATAAATGGCTCGAAGAGCGGCTTTGAAAAGTGTCCGATAGTGATACAAACGGTGTCCGTCAGCGGACAGTCTATTTGCCTTTGGTGACGGGCGCTACTTTCCGCTTGACAATGTTGCGGTTCTGTGTTAATATAAGACCTTCGTACCCCTCCTGAAGGTTCGCAACCTACGGGAGGTTATTAATCTATCTGTCTTGCCTTGACCTCCCCGCCGTGACATTAACGTCACGATTCGGGAGCCAAATCGTCTTTTTTACCGAACCGTGCGGTTTATCGCACGGTGGGCGGGGCAGGACTTGCATCAGGAGTTTCCCCATGAGCCAAAAATTCGGCAATATCCTCATCATAGACGACGACGAAGACGTGCTCCTTGCGGCCCGTTTGCTGCTCAAACAACATGGAGCGCTGGTGCATACGGAGAAGAATCCGGAGCGAATTCCGGGACTGCTTAAAAACGAAAGTTACGACGTCATTCTATTGGACATGAATTTCAGCCGGGACGCCACCGGCGGGCACGAGGGCTTCCACTGGCTTAACCGAATTCTGGAAAGCGATCCCTCCGCGGTGGTGGTGTTGATCACCGCGTACGGCGACGTGGAAATGGCGGTTCGGGCCATCAAGGCAGGGGCCACGGATTTCGTGCTCAAGCCCTGGCAGAACGAAAAACTGCTCGCCACCCTGTCCGCCGCGATGAATCTGCGGCAATCCCGGAGGGAGGTGAACGATCTCCGCTCCCGGCAAAGGCAACTGAGCGCGGACCTGGATCAGCATTTCCAGGATTTTATCGGCGTGTGCCCGGCGATGCGGGAGGTGTTCGCCGCCATCGGCAAAGTCGCCGGGACCGACGCCAATGTGTTGATCCTGGGGGAAAACGGCACGGGGAAGGAATTGGCGGCGCGCGCGCTGCACCGCCAGTCCAAGCGGGCCGGAGAGGTGTTCATCAGCGTGGATATGGGCGCGTTGACGGAGACGCTGTTTGAGAGCGAACTATTCGGCCACGTGAAAGGCGCGTTCACGGACGCGAAGGAAGACCGCGCGGGACGCTTTGAGATCGCGTCGGGGGGCACGCTGTTTTTGGATGAAATCGGCAATCTTTCGCTGCCGCTTCAGGCCAAACTGCTCACGGTGTTGGAGAATCGTCAGGTCACCCGTCTCGGTTCCAATACACCGCGTCCCATTGACATTCGTCTGATTTGCGCGACCAACAGGCCGATCCACGAGATGGTGGCGCAGGAGACCTTCCGTCGGGATCTCCTGTACCGGATGAACACGGTGGAGATTCCTCTGCCTCCGTTGCGCGAACGGGCTGAGGATATTCCTCTGTTGGTGGATCATTTTCTAAGGATGTATGGCAGGAAATATCAAAAGCCGCCCAAGCGTGTCCACGCCGCCGCGTTGAAAAAGATGGAAAAATATCATTGGCCGGGGAACGTCCGGGAACTGCGGCACGCCATTGAGCGGGCGGTGATTATGAGCGATGCCCGGGTGCTTGAGCCCTCGGACTTTTTCTTTGCCACACCGGAAGCCAAAGAAGCGGGGCTGGTATTTGAACGATACCATCTCGAAGAAGTGGAGAAAACGGTGATCCGGAAAGCCCTCGGAAAACACGGCGGGAATATCAGTCGGGCCGCGAAGGAATTGGGCCTCACACGAGCCTCTCTCTATCGCAGGCTGGAAAAATATGATCTATAAAAATTTCAGACTCCAGTGCATCGCCCGCGTACTCGTGCTCGGCGCCACGATCACGCTTTTTTCGCACCTGCTCGTTGGGACATCCTGGTACGCCACCACCCTGATCGTGGGAAGCATCGCCCTCTACCAGGTCTATGCGCTGATCCACTACGTGGAGAAGACGAATCGGGATCTGACCCGTTTCCTGCAGTCCATCCGACATTCGGATTTTTCCCAGACGTTCACGGGCGGAGGGCTTGGTTCGTCGTTCGATGCGCTCAATACGGCGTTTTCCGAGGTCACGGACGCGTTTCGGCGGACCCGCGCGGAGAAGGAGGAGCAGTATCGCTATTTGCAAACCGTGGTGCAGCACGTAGGGATCGGGTTGCTTGCTTTTGGCCCGGATGGCGAAGTGGAACTGATGAACACCGCGGTTAGGCGGTTGTTGAACGCGCCGCAATTGAAGAATATCGCCTCTTTGGAATCGTTCAGCAAACCCCTCGTGGATACGCTGTTTCGTCTGAAGCCGGGGGAAAAGGCGCTAATCAAAGTGGACGATCAGAACGAATCGTTGCAGTTGGCGATCTATGCCACGGCGTTTCGGCTGCGGGATCAAAAACTGACCCTCGTCTCCATCCAGAACATCCAGACCGAATTGGAAGAAAAGGAGATGGAGGCCTGGCAAAATCTGATCCGGGTACTCACGCACGAGATCATGAACTCTGTCACGCCCATCGCTTCCCTAACCGCCACCGTGAAGGATCTGTTCACTTCGTCTTTTGTCGGCCGGAAACCGGACGAAAAAATCCCTTCCGAAACCATCGGAGACATCCGAGGCGCGCTCGGGACGATCCAGAAACGCAGCGAAGGCCTGCTGCATTTTGTGGAGGCGTATCGAAATCTCACTCACATTCCGAGACCCCGTTTCCGGATTTTCCCCGTTGCGGAGCTTTTCGCGCGCGTCGGACAACTTATGCGGGGACAGATGGCGAAGCAAGGCATCCAGTTCCGCACGAGCGTGGAGCCGGAAAGTCTGGAACTGACCGCGGATCCCGAATTGATCGAGCAGATGCTGATCAATCTGCTGTTGAACGCCATCCAGGCGGCGCAGGGCCGGACGGATATCCGAATCGAACTGACCGCACGGATGGATGGACGAGGCCACCTCCTCATCGAGGTGTCGGACACCGGCCCCGGAATCATCGAGGAGGCGCTGGACAAGGTGTTTATCCCCTTTTTCACCACCAGGCGGGACGGCTCCGGCATCGGACTGAGTGTATCCCGGCAGATCATGCGGCTGCATAGGGGAACCATCGGCGTCCGGTCCGAGCCGGATGTGGAGACCATTTTTACGTTGCGGCTTTAGTGCTCTGTCAAGTTTATAATGACGGATGTAAGACCTCCGAGGTCTGCCAGACCTCGGAGGTCTATCAGGTTTGCCCATGCCTTCCTAACCGTCAAAATAGACTTGACGAAACACTAGTGTTGTGTCAAGCGCGCGTTGCCGGAGAAGAGCGAACCTTCCGCGTGGCGATAAATCGCCCCGCTACTTGGGCGAAGCCCAATAAATTGGGCTAACCCCCTTGAGACGACCGCCTCTTAGCCCTGTTCACAAGGGTTCCCAATCGTAGCGCGGGGAATTTATTCCCGCGCGGAGCGTCCGTCAAATTCCACTTGACAAAGCACGAACCGCAAAGCGCCCAAGCTGAGCCAGTGACCACCCGCATAGCGGGTGGCTTGAGGAAAGCCCCTGAAAGGGGCTATTCGTTGTCGAAATAATAAGGATACCCGACCGGGAAGATTTTTTTCGCATAGGGCTTCATCCTGCGTAAATTAGAGATGGAGGCGCCAGGATAGGTTGAAATCGTGCAAAAAAAAGTTGAAATGAGCTATGGACATCGCCTGTTGCAAAGGGTATATTTGGCCTCGATTCATGATGAAAATCCGTCCTGAAAGGGGTTCTGCGACAGAAACCTCCTGCAGGTTCGAACCCGCGGGAGGTTGAAGCGCAAGTTTCCCATAATCCAAAAAAGAGAGGAATCAAATGGCTCCATTCAAGGCCGATGCCGTGCTGCCTTATGGCAAGCTGCGTTACATTGTTTCAGGTCGTGTTTTCAGAATTGCGCTCGATGACAGCCATCCAATGGTTAGAACAAGAGCAACCCTGGCCCACGTCGGCTACTTCGGAGGCACTTTCGACAAAGACGCCTACTATGACGGTGAAGGCGGCTATGCGGAAGGGTACGACAAACTCGATTTCTACGCCGGACTTCCTTCCCGTCCGGTTTGTGAAAAGACAAAAACAGCGTTCAAAAACAGCGGGGCGATCGAATGGGCGCACGCGCACGGAATTGCCGTAGTGGGTTACATTGGCGGCGCACGCTTCGCGGGAGATGAGGAGAAACGCACCCTGTTCTTCGAGTTCTACGACAAGCACTGGCAGGAGTACGAGGACTACTTCGGTCCCAAACCCGCTGAGGATCCGGCCCAATGGACACGCCTGCTCTCCTCGGGTCAGAGGGCGGTTCACACCAATCCGACCAATCTGGTTACCCAGTACGACTGCTGCATCAACGATCCGCACATGAGGGACTATATCAAGGGGTGCATCCGCATCGACATCGAGATGGGAATTGATGGTATCTTCATTGACAATTCCCCAAAATTCTGTTATTGTCCGCGTTGCGTGGATCGGTTCAGGGAACACCTTCGGACAAGTTTCTCGCCGGAGGAACTGAAAGAAATTTTCGGGATCGAAGACCCGTCGCAGGCCGATCCCGTAGCGTTTACGAGAGCACGGCATCTTCGGCTGGAGAATCCGCTTTACGTGGAATGGCGGCGCTTTCGCCCGCAAAATTATCTGGAATGGATTAAGGAGATGCGGGACTACGGCAAAAGCCTGAAGGAGGATTTCTTTTTTGGCATCAATGCCTGCCTGTGGGAAGGAAATCCCTACCGTCAGTTCGAGTTTGCCGTGGGGCCTCTGGAGGAGTGGATTAAGGAGTCGGATTTTATTTTCATCGAGGGGATGTTCGAGACCAGTCCGTACGGGAGAAAGGATGTCAAGATCACCAACTCACCCATGCTCAAATATGCGGTGGCGGCTTCTCGCGGCAAGCCGGTGACCTTCGACTGCTATATGACCTGGAGCAAGTCCCCGGAGATGATGATCCCGCTGACCAAGCTCGCGGTGGCCGAGTGTCAGGCCAATCGGACGAGCTTCATCCATAACTGGCACCCGCATCAGAATCTGCCTTGGGGCAAGGACGGCGCATACATCTATGCCGATCTCACCAAACAGAACGCGGCGATGATCGAAGCGCTCGAGGAGTATAATGGCTTTCTTGCAGCCAACGACGATTTGTTCGTGGACTCGGAGCCTTACGCCAATGTGGGCGTCCTCTGTTCGCTTCAGCAGGCTTATGGCAAACGCAAGACGTCCTTTATGGCGATCTCCCGAATGCTCTCCGATGAGCAGATTCCCCACGTGGCCCTGATCGACGACGATCTGACCGAAAAGCGGCTGGCCTCCTTTGCGGCGGTGGTGCTGCCCGAAGTGCCGATGCTCAGCGATGCGCAGGTGGAGGCGATCAGCCGGTTTGTCCGGAAGGGCGGCGGACTGGTACTCTTCGGGGAGACGGCGGCCTTTGATCAATACAGCCGGCAACGGAAGGAATTCTACGGATTTCACAAGCTTTTGGAAAATCTGGAACCGTGGGGACACATTGACACGGGGATCGATCCGGCGACGGGCGTCAATACGACAGCAAAGGCTATTTGCGGGGAAGGCCGCGTGGTCAATATCCCGCAGGATGCGTACGTCTCCTTCCCCGACATCGGGCGGGAGAAGGTGGTGCTTTTCAAGGATATGGCGAGCATCACCACCGGCGCGATGAAATCCATCAACACGGTCTTCGGCGACATCGTGCGCTGGGTCGCGAAAGACGGGCTATCGGGCGCCTGCTCGGCGGATTCGACAGTGGAGTTTACCTTGATGGATCAGCCTGAACGAAGTCGTGCCATCGTCCATTTGGTGAACTACAAGGTGGATCTGGACGGGACGCTTACCGAAGAAAAGAACATCGCGCTCAA
>JAUWMS010000543.1 GCA_030613045.1 Candidatus Latescibacterota bacterium
ATCCAGCCTGAGATCCAACCGGAACGAAATTTCCTTCTCCGGACCTTCCAACAGCCTTTTCGCGTCATCGGATATGGAGATGATCTTCCCGAGGTGCTCGAAGTTTAAGATGGACATGCCTTGACCCCCCTTGTTAGAAAAAGCCCAGCAGTCGGACAAGGGATTGTCCACCTCCACAAAAATACGCAGGAGACGAATCCCTTTGCCAACCAATGGACTTGGGTTTCGCCACGAAAATCAATAATCAGACGTTCCCGTTTAGAACGCGCTCCACCGAGTAGGCCGCCCTCAGCACCGTTCCCTCCTCAAAAGGTCTCCCGAAAATTTGAAGCCCGATGGGAAGGCCCTCCGACGCAACACCGCACGGCACGGAGAGAGCCGGAAGTCCCGCCAGATTCGCCGAGATGGTGTAAATGTCCGACAGATACATCTGAAGCGGATCGTCCAGTTTCTCCCCGAGCTTGAACGCCACCGTGGGCGAAGTCGGCGTGATCAGCACATCGCACCGCTCCAGCGCCTGCTCAAAATCCCGCGCGATCAACGTCCGCACCTTCTGCGCCTTGCGGTAATAGGCGTCGTAATAGCCCGCGCTCAAGGTATACGTCCCCAACATAATGCGCCGCTTGACCTCGTCCCCGAATCCTTCGCTCCGGGTACGGCAATACATGTCGAACAGATTCTTGGTTCCCTCCGCACGGAACCCATACTTAACCCCGTCATAGCGCGCCAGATTCGCGGAAGCCTCCGCCATTGCCAGGATATAGTAGGTCGCAATCGCAACTTCCGTGTGGGGCAGCGAGACCTCCGAAACCTTCGCACCGGACGCTTTCAGTCGTTCCACCATGCCCAGCACAGCGGATTTAACCGCCTCGTCCAATCCTTCCGAATAGCACTCTTTCGGAAGCCCGATCCGAATCCCCGCGATCCCTTTGTCCAACCCCGTCAGAAGATCGGGGACCTCCGCATCCACCGCCGTCGAATCCTTTGGATCGTATCCGGCCAGCACGCCCATCAGCAACGCACAGTCCCGCACATTCCTCGCCATCGGTCCGATCTGATCCAGCGACGACGCGTATGCCACCAGTCCGAATCGGGACACGCGGCCGTACGTGGGCTTGAGTCCCACAACTCCACAAAACGACGCCGGCTGGCGAATGGACCCGCCGGTATCCGATCCCAACGCCAGGATCGCCTCGTCGGAAGCCAGCGCCGCCGCCGATCCGCCGCTCGATCCCCCGGGCACGCGGCTCGGATCGTGCGGATTTCTCGTGGGCCCGAAGTACGAGGTTTCCGTAGAAGAGCCCATCCCGAACTCGTCCATATTCGTCTTGCCGATCAACACCGCATCCGCGGCCCTCAGCTTCCCGATCACGGTGGCATCGTAAGGTGGGACAAAGGATTCCAGCATCCTCGAACCGCACGTAGTCCTCGTGCCCTTCGTACAGATAATATCCTTTACCGCCACCGGAATCCCGGCCAGTGGCCCCAAGGCATCGCCGCGTTTCGCCCGTTCGTCCACCTCGCGCGCCTTCTCCAATGCGCTCTCCGCCATCAGCGAAATATAGGCATTCAGTTCTCCATCCCGCTGCTCGACCTCGTGAAAAATCGCCTCCGTCACCCCCACCGACGTCACCCGTCCGGCCGCGATCTCGTCCCTCAATGTATAGGCCGTTGCTCCACGAAAATCCATAGGTCTCCCTTCGGGAGAATGTCAAATGCCAAAACCCAAATGCCAAATCCGCCCGACACCCCCCTAACGGAGGAGACGGAAGGGGTTTTGGCATTTGAGCTTTGAAATTGGATATTTTTAAAGCTCATCCTGCCAGTTTCTTCTCTTCCTCCGCTCCCTTGTCCTCGATCTCCCCACTGACCTTGATCTCGTCCTGCACCTCTTTGGCGGCTTTCTTGAATTCCCGGATGCCCTTTCCCAATCCCTGCGCGATCTCCGGAATCCGCTTTGCCCCGAACACCAAGAGCACCACCAAAAAGACCAGCAGAATTTCCCACGTGCCTAATCCACCGAACATAAGTGATCACCTCCTGAGTTCTTACAAGGGACGAATGCAATCCTTGATGAACAAACCTCAATACGAATACTTCACGTAATACCACGCCGCCGCAATACCCACCAGGCTGATCAGGTTGATCTTTAGACTAAACCCGA
>JAUWMS010000433.1 GCA_030613045.1 Candidatus Latescibacterota bacterium
CCCGGGTTCGATAACGGATCAGGGGCATCGCCTCCCGGTTGAGAGTGGTGAGCACCACTTCACCGTTGCGCCCGGGAGCTACCGGCTCCCCGCTCTGAGGGTCGATTATCTCCACGATATAATTATCTTCCCAGAGATGCATCCCCTCGCTCCGCCGCCAGTCGAAGGCCACCGCGGGCCCGTTCATCTCCGAGAGGCCGTATGAGTTGAATGCATCGAGATCGTAAATATCCTCGATGCGCTGCCGAATCGCCTCTGAGTGCGGCTCCGCTCCGATCAGCGCGATACGCAATTTTACGTCCTTTTTCGGATCCACCCCCTCCGCCTCGAACACCGTCGCCAGCTTCAACGCATAGCTTGGAATGATGTGAACCACGGGGGTGCCAAAATTTCGCATCAGCCAGATCTGCCGCTTGCTGTTTCCCGCACCCGCGGGGATGACCATCACCCCCACTTTCTCCGCGCCGTAGTGCAGGCCGATTCCGCCGGTGAACAGCCCGTATCCCATCATATTCTGAAACACGTCGCCTTTGCGCACGCCGGTCATGACCATACACCGCGCCACGAGATTCGTCCACGCATCCAGGTCGCGCCGGGTATGATACACCACCGTCGGATTTCCCGTGGTTCCCGACGACGAATGCATCCGAACCACATCCTCCAGAGGCGTCGCCAAAAAGCCGTACGGGAAATGCCCCCTCAGATCCTCCTTCGTGGTGAACGGAATGCGCTTCAAATCGTCCAGAGTCTTGATCCGCTCCGCCGACAGACCGAGTCTCCCGAACAGGTCTCCGTAATAGGGCGTCCTCGATGCCCGATCCATCATCTTCCGAAGCCGTCCCACCTGCAGCGTCCGTAACTCCGGGACCGGCATCGTTTCGATTTCTTTCTCCCAGAACATAACCCCTCCGTTCCTCTCCGCCCTTCCTCCCGTCACCCCGGTGATTGGTGAGTGGTGATTGGTGACGGCCGCGTTTGCCTGATCTAAGTTCCCACAAAAAATTATTCACAATTAGGAAACCAGGAAGTCAAGAGAAAAACACTCCCTCCGAAATGCACTACAGCCCTCTCCTGGGTTCCTGGATTCCTTATAGAAACTACATAAATTTTATGAAGTTAATTTCGTCCACCTACTTAATTCGCCGATTCGGACTTCCGTCTCACCGAAAGCCTACACGCCCCCTGATCCGCATCTATGATGTCGCAGCGCGCCTCGAAGCCATACGGTTCGATGATCCGGGGATAGAGCCACTGGCAATGCTCGCAGTAGTCCGCATACTTGGACGACGGCCCCCGATTGAGCAGCCCCACCGACGGACACCGGTGCATATCAATTGCGAAGTGATCTTCTTCCACGGTCATCGTATAGTCCGCGCCTTCTTCTTCTAAGGTATGGTTCCAATACTCATACATCCCCTGGGTCCCCTTCTCGGCCACCAGCGCATTTAGATTGCCGAGAAAATCGTCCGAGATGCCGATCCAGAAATCAATCACCGCCTGCTTGCCATACTGTTCGTGCAGAAACTTGAACAACTCGTTGTACGTCCAGATAAATTCCGTGCAGGAAATCATGGGAGTCTCCTTGTGTGAAACGTGATGGGTAAAACGTAAAACGTAAGGCGTAACCCGTGATGCGTGATGCGTGGAAACTTTCCTGTTTCTCAGTTCTTCTTCCAGAATTTTTGGACACAGCGTCCGTTTTCCTGGTCGTATTCCACCGAACATTCGTATCCCGCGGCGTGGCAGATTCCTTCGTTGACGAGGCGGGTGTGCTCGCAATATTTGTCCGCGATGGCGTAGCCATGCGTTTTCATGTGATGGATGGCCGGACATTGGCGCACGTTGAGCACCAGCTTATCCCCCTCGTAGCTGAGGTCGAAATCGCCTTCTTCTATGGTGAAGATATGGCGCCAGTGCTCCTCCAATGCCTTCAGCCCTTCCTTCCTCAACTTCTCAGTGAGCGGACGATACACCTCGTGCGCTACCTGCCGGAGGAACGCCGTCATCGCCTCCTCGCCGTACCGCTCGTACACGTGCTGAATCCCATAGCTCATCGCGCCGTGAAAATCTTTGTGCACGTTGACCTTCTCTCGTTGTGCCATAGAATATCCCCCTCTGCTTACGCCAGTCCTTTCTCGTTCCCACGCGGCTTTGTGGAAATGAGGTGAAAGATTATGGTTTCAGCCTTTTGCAAAAGTCCAAAAAGCTCATCGGATAAACTTTTTGCGAGAGCTTGGCTGAACAGACATTCCTGTCTGTTCAGCTTTATGGTCATTCAAGTCTGACTAGGTCAGACAGGAATGTCTGACCCACCGTTACGGGCCTTATCTCCCGCACAATGACGGCACCTTTATGACTTTTGCAAGTGGCTGGTTTTGTTTTTTGTTTTTCAAAGATTATGGTTTTGTTTTTCTTTGCGCTCTTTGCGTCTTTGCGGTGAGATCTGACTTTGCCCCGAATCTTTACAGTCCCGCCTTTCGCAACGCCACGGCCATCGGAATGCCGATTGCCGCACTGAGCAACGCCTGGAAGGTATTTCCAATCAGTTCTCCCACAGCCGCTCCCAGACCATACATAAGAACCTGCGAGGCGAAATATCCGAACACCATCCAGGCGCCTCCGAGAAGCACAATGGGAACCGCCACCATCACGCCGCTTTTAGTCAAAAGGGATCGCCGCGTCCATCCGAACAGCCCGCCTACGATCAGTCCTTCGATCCCTTTGACCACCAAGGTGATCGGAGCGTAATGGGTATATCCTAAAAGCACATCCGCCATGGCCGAACCCACGCCACCCGCCAGACCTCCGATCTTTGCCCCGAACAGGAGCGCGGCCACGAAAATCACCGAATCGCCCACATTGACGTAGCCCCGCGTGGCCGGCGTCGGAATTTTGATGATCATCGTCGCCACCGCCGTCAGGGCCACCAGCAGGGAGACCGTTGCCAGGTTCTTCGTTTTCGTCACGTGTTCCTCCCGAGGAAATTCAGGTAGAGGTAAAGAAAAACAAAGGTAGAGGCCGCCCAACTCCCCCCTTCCTCAGTCCGTTGTCGTGGAGAGCGCCCGATACGGACACACATAGACGCACTTCAGACATCCTGTACATTTCACTTTGTCAATCTCCAAATCCGCCTCCCACAGCACAATCGCATCCGCCGGACACACGGCCACACACGCTCCGCAGAAATCGCACCGCATTCGATCGTACGTCACAACAATCTTTTTTCCCCCCTTCATCTTCTCCTTTCCTCTCCGCAATCCACAATCCCAATCCTTACCGCAAATAGGCAGGAATTCAGTTTCAATCCGCATTCGCGTCATTCGCGGTGCGTCCAATCCGAAATCCGAGATCACCCCAACTCCGGATAACGCATCCCGAATC
>JAUWMS010000079.1 GCA_030613045.1 Candidatus Latescibacterota bacterium
TGCAACAACATCGTAAGCACCAAGGTGCGCGGACTCACGGGACTTCTCCCAAGATGAGAATACATGTCCGCATAGTCCTCGTCTTTAATCAGCGGAGCGATCACGTGCTTTATCGTCAGATAGACCCCGTCTGTCTTCGGATCCAATAGATCGGAAAAAAAATCTGCATCGAAGAACGAGCGTTGCGGCTTGCTTTTCGGTTTAGCCATAGGAAATCTCCTCAAAAAAAGCGGTAACTAATTATCATTCCTTGGCTTAAATATACGAAATCTTTACCCGAAAAGCAAGCACTTTCTTGGCATAACTGTAAATAATTTATCGCTGTTATAGCACAAAAAACAAAATAGAATGTGACAAAGCTGATCAAGCTGACTCACAAACTTCACCGACAAACAAATCATTTTCCGACAGAATCTCACCAGTCACCACTCAATGCCCGTTGGATCCGTTCAACGCCCGCTCCACGGCCTCGCTGAGCTGCCCGATGCGGAAGGGTTTTTGAAGAAATCCATCCGCCCGATAATGCAGCGCCTCGCACACGGCCTCGGAAGACTGATGCCCCGCGATCAGCAGCACCGGAAAATCGGGGGATCGCTGTTTCACCAATTTCAGCAGAGACAGCCCATCCATCGTCGGCATCTTCACATCGCTGATGACCATATCGAACGGATCGCTTTCGAGCTTCGCCAGTGCCTCGGTGCCATCGTTGGCGGTCTGGGCCTCGTATCCCAGGGCGCCCAGAATATCCGATAGCATGTCCCGGACATCCTGAATGTCGTCCACGATCAATATCCTGCGCGTTTCCATCTTTTTCTCCTCACTGAAGTGATTTCAGATTTCAAATTGGTGATTTCAGATTTCCCTTCCACACCACCTTTGGGAGGGGCAATTCAAAATCAACCATCACAAATCGAAAATCACTTAAACAACGCATCTATGGCCTCCTGATCAATTTGCTCCTCCCTTTTTTCGACTGCGATCTGATCCGCGAGATCCTGCGCCTCCCCGGATCGCTCGAAATCGAACGTGGCTTCCGAGTCGAACGCCCGATATTGGAGAGGATCCATCGTGTCCATCCGAACATCCGAAAAACTCCCCATAAGCTCCCGCAGTTGCACATTTACCTCGGCCAACATCCGATTCGTGCTACGGATCTGCTGGGAGGTGATGTCCTGAAACTGAAGGGTATTTAAGATCAGAAACAAATCGTCCTGGAGCGCGGTCAAATTCTCCGCGATCCCTCCGAATGCCTCTTTCGATGCCTTCGCCTTCATGCACTCCTCCATCCTCTTTTCGATATCCCGCACCGCGGTTTTGATCGCCTCCGTGTCGCCGTTCATGTTTCCTATCGCCGCCATAGACGAGGACAAATCCGAAGCGAACCGCTCCCTGTCCGCCATCTCTTCTTTCAAACGAGCGATGTGCTCTGTGACGCGCTCCACCCGGGCCATGCCTTGATCCACCACATCCATCACCTCCGTAGTCGCCACCTCGGTCGCGTCCGTCACCTTATCCAACTGCTCGGCCGCCTTGGGCATCGCATTGGAACTCTCCGAGATCGAATCGCACATCTGACTCAGAACCGGAGCCACCGCCTCCAAAAACGCCATCGCTTTGACCAACTGAGGCGTATAGATCTCCGTCATAGTGAGATGTGCCTTGATCGCCTTCAGATTTGAAACCATCCCACGAACATCCTCTCTCTTCATATTCAATCCCCCTTTACCACGAGCAATGGGAAATACCTCTCCACGCTTGCTCCCATCGAGGTAGCGGGGTGGGGCATTGTTCATTGTTCATTGCTCATTAGCTACATAGACCGGCTGAGATCAATCATCTTCTCTCCCCGACCCGAAAGGTAGTCGTCTGTTTCCAATTTTCTTAGATTTCGCAATTTATGCGTCACCTGAGAAATTCGATTCGCTTCCTTTGTGATCGTCTCAAGGCGTTCGGCCACCCCCTTGTCCACCTTGTCCGCGGTCATCAGCAAAAACTGCGCATTGCCCACAATGGTCGTAAGCGGATTATTGATTTCGTGATTCAGACTGATGACCACCTGCGAGATGGCCTCCCGTTCCTTCAGTTCGATCAACTCCTCCTGAGCTTCCTTGAGACGCTTGTGGGACTCCTCCAATTCCTCGTTTTTGTCCCGCAGTTCATTTTCATACAGCATCCGCTCGATGGCAAAAGCCACCTGAGCCGCAATAATATGGATCAGTTGAAACTCGTCCTTCCCGAAGGCCTCCGGTTCTTGATGGCTCAAATTCAATACTCCGATCAGTTGATCCCGGACCATCAAGGGCACCGAGATAAAGGACCGAACGGCTTTGCCCTCCTTGAGCGTCTTACGGTGCAAATTGGAGATCAAGACGGGCTTTTTCTGTTTCGCCACCCACGCCGAGAATCCCGGGCCCAGATCGAAACGCACGGATTGGATCAGATCCACCTTCTCTCCGGCTCGGGAGACTTCCTCCAACTGCTGGGTTTCCTTGTCGAGCAGAAAGAGCGTGGCGGAAGTATAGGGGATGGCTTTCCGGACCGAGGCGAGCACAGCGTCAAACACCTCGTGCTCGATGGGAGCCTGAACGATGGCGCTGATCTCCTGCAGCACGGACAACACCGCTCGTACGTGCTTGTCATTTAATGCCTCTTCTTTCTTTGGCATACGTTCTCCTCCCTTCATAAATGCTCTGAACCTACCGCACGTTCCCAGCCCGCGGGAGGTCGCTTCTCTGATTCTCCTTGACGCTCGGAGACTTTCGCCAGCCTGTCCGAAGGGCGCTTGGTGCATCGTATAACAATTTCCGTTTTTTGTCCAATCAGACTCGCATCATCATCCCGACCGTGTATGCAACTGCGCACCGACATTAATAATTCATAATTAATAATTTACAATTCACAATTGATTATTAACTCCAAATTGTAAATTGTGAATTGTGAATGACTAATTGTGAACGAACCCCTTGCCTTCCAATTTGATCTTCTTTTTTATTATCGGATACTTACGCAAGCCCACCCGAAGGGCGCTAAGTCCATCGTATAGGAATTTCCATTTTTTGATTTGATTCAGTTTCCGGACAGAATCTTTTCCAATCAAGAGGCCAGGAAGTTAGGAGAAAGACAATCCCTACGTAATGCACCTCAGCCCTCTCCTGGTTTCCCGGATTCCTGATAGAAAACACGCTCTGCTTATCAAAGCCTTGCCAAATCCCGCCCGAAGGGCGCTAAGTCCACTTTGTTAGAGTAAGAAAAGCGTGCGACCTAAAAATGTCAAATCAAGTTCAAGGCTAAAATCTCACAAAATCCAGAGTATGCCCTTCCTCTTGTGCACGGATTCCGGAACTTCTTTTGGCATGGAGGCTTTGGAATTGGTCATTGGGAGGACGATATTCGAATAGATCAAAGCCAAACGAAGTCCTAGCCCCCCAATTCCATCAACTTCGACATGAGACGGGTGGCTCCCACCCCCACGTTTAGTCTTCTGGAAACCTCCAATAGCTCCCCCCCTTTGCGCAATTCCCCAACGAGTTGTTCTCTCTTCCACGTGTTCCCGTTTGAACGGACCTGCCCGGCCATGGTGTACGTCCCGGCCGCCGTCCTTCGCACGGACAGGCTTCGTTCTTCGCCGCTTCCGCCCGGTCTTTCGAGCCGTGCGAGCCATCGCTCCATGCGCACATCCATCGCAATCAGACGCTCCTCCACACGTTTCTGCGCGGCTTCGACCCGCCGCCAGAGCAGGAAAAAAACCATCCCCGGCAACACGGGGGCCAGCCAAAGCAACCATACCGGAATACGTCCTATCATCGTTTTAGTTCGCTCCTCATTTAAGTAATCTTTGAAATGCTCTTGTGGATTTGTTTCTCTCCGGGAGTTTAGCCTCTCAGCAGGGATCAGTGGTCAGGGGTCAGGATTTTCCTGCGCCCTGATCCCTAATCCCTGATCCCTGAGAGGAGACCAAAAAGCTAAAGAGCAAAATGAAAGTTACTTAAGATTCGTCTTGAACCTGCGGATTGCTGCTTTCCGCCTGTTCTAAATTCAGGCATCACCCTTTCAGCCGGAAGCCGATCTTCCCCCATCAGAAAGAGAAATCGTAGTCATAAAGGGTTAAAATGCTCTGCGTCTCTGTGTCTCCGTGGTGGTTTTTCCTCACCCCGAACGAAAGACGGGCAGTCTTACCGATACCGTCGTACCCTTTCCCGCCTCACTGATCGCATGAATCCCGCCTCCGTGATCCTGGACAATACCGTAACTGATGGAGAGCCCCAAGCCTCTTCCCTCCTGTACCTCCTTCGTGGTAAAAAAGGGCTCGAAAATTCTCGGAAGAATCTCCGGGGGAATCCCGACACCCGTATCGCTAAAGGTGAGCGCGATGAAACCCTGTTCCTCTTTGCCCGCAATCGTTAACGTCCCTTCATAGTCCATCGCCTGGCACGCATTGAGAAGCAGGTTCACAAAAACCTGTTCGAGCGGGCCCGGCCGGCCGCGCACCGGGGAAATCGGTTTAGGAATATCCACGATCACCTTGATCTGCTTGGAAGTGAAAGCATGGGACACGAGAGACCGGGAACGTGCGACAAGCTCGTGCACCTCCAATGCCCGCATCTCCCCTTCTACGCTGCTTTCCCGGGCAAAGTCCATCAGGTTCCGAACAATCCGCGAAATGCGTTCCGTGTGCGCTTCCACGATCTCCAACCCCGAAAGAGCCCGATCCTCCTTACACGCAACCTGCATCAACTGCACCCGACTCATGATCACCTGAAGCGGATTGTTGATCTCGTGGCCTATGCCGGCCGCCAGTTCGCCTACGGCCGCCATTTTTCCGGACTGAATGACCTGCTGCTGCGAGGCCCGAAGTCTCCGGTTTGTTTCGTCTAAGCTCTGAATCAGCCGGGCGTTCTCCAGGGCAATGGCCGCCTGATTGGCCAGAATCGAGATCAACTCGATCTCCTGGTTGGTGAACGTCTCGGCGGACTTGTCGCAGACCAGCTCGAAAACCCCTACGTTCTTTCCCCGCACAAACAAAGGGACGATCACAAAATTTCGCTCCGCTTCCTGGGCTCCCTGGGCCACATCCGGAAGCACCATGGCCCGATGTTCCGCCATCACCCATTGGAGGATTCCTTCATCCCACTGCCTCCGCACCTGCGCCTCGAACCCATCGGAGCGATGGACCACGAGCGCCACTTCCATATCGTCCGATCCCTCCGAGATCAGAAATACCCCACCGTTCTCATACTGGATCACCCGCCGCGACAGCTTCATCAACGCATCTAAGATATGATGCAGATCGAGCGAAGCCCCGATCGTCTCCGACAGTTTTTGCACGTCTTTCAGTTTGACGATGGATTTGGACAACTCCGCGTTCCGCTGCCGCCCCGAGTCCACCTCCTCCTCCAGGTGTGTAATGCGCTGTCGCAGATCCTCGATTTGCGCCGAAGGCTGTTTTCTTTTTCCCATAGATTTCATCGTTGCTCCAAAGCAAGTACAGGGAGCATAGCGAAGCGGCTTCTCCGTCTCTGCCTTTACGACCGAACATCAGACAAATGTCCTCTATCCAGCCAAACGAAGGCCTCTCTCAGCCCCGTAGACCCCAAAAACTGTGAAAGTGGGAGAGTGGGGTCTCACTTTCTCACTTTCTCACTTTCTTCCGTCTGCGGGCTCCGCGGTCTCTGCGGTGAAATGAGACCGTTATTTGATACTCGATCCTTAGCGGCCTTGTCCCCATTCAAACCAAAATATCAATACGGTGTTCTTGCTCCGTCACGATGTCCGACTGCTCCTGATCTGTTTCTTCGGACGGTTGCTTTTGTTTTTTCTTTCGCTCTCGCTCCTCTTTTTCCCGTTCCCGGTGAAGAATCACCTCATCCATCTTCGCGGGCGGCGGTGGTTTGATGTGCTGCTGGTCCACCTCGCGCGAAAACGTTCTGGCAAACTGTTCCTGCTGCATATCCGGGCGCACCTTAGCCAACTGAACAACCCGCTCGGTCACGTCCGTACTGGTCAACAGATGATGAAGTTCCACCGGATTCGACATCATGACCTCTTCCGAGATGCCGGATGCATAGCTCTAAATGGCCAGTAAGTTCCCGGACAAAATTATTTTCCTATGCTCCACGCAGAGCCGCGGAGAGCGCAGAGCACTTCAAAACCTTGCCTTGGGGTTTCTCCGTGTCCTCTGCGGCTCTGCGTTGAAATAGTAGTTTAATTCTGTCCGCCTACTTATAGATGCGGGCTTGCCCGGGCCTATTGCGCAAGCTTGATCTTCAGCTTGCCTTTCAGCCTCAGGACGGCCTTGGTGTGCACCTGACATACCCTGGACTCCGTGACCCTAAGGACCTCCCCGATCTCCTTGAGGGTCAATTCTTCGTAATAGTATAGCCCTATGACCAACCGCTCTTGCTCCGGAAGTTCCCCGATGGAATCCGATAAAAAATCCTCCAGCTCCTCCCGTTCCAGAGCGGTGAGAGGGTTATCTACATTCGCTTCAATGGTATCCACCAGAAGCACCTCCGAATGTTCGTCATTGATGAAGGCCGATTCATCCAATGAAAAAATCCTCGTCGAGCGTACCTCATTGAGGGTCTTCCAAAATTCCTCCAGCGAAAGCCCCATGCTCTCGGCCAATTCCTCCTCCGTGGCGGTGCGACCCAACTCATTCTCCAACCGGGCGGCGACCCGATCCAAAGATCGGGATTTGGCCCGGGTGGATCGCGGCGCCCAATCCAGCGCTCTCAATTCATCCAAAATGGATCCCCGAATCCGGGGCGTGGCGAACGTCTCGAATTTGACGCCCCGCGAGGGGTCGAAGTGATTCATCGCTTCGATAAGCCCGATTACGCCCGAATGAATCAGATCCTCCAACTGCACCGAACTCGGCAAGCCCACAGCCAGCCGCCCGGCGATGATTTGGACCAACGGAAGGTATTCGACGAGAAAGCCTTCCCGATCCCGGAGACTTTTCTGTTTTCCGTATACTTCCTGAACCAGCGCTTCTGCGGACATGGGCGTTTCGTCTCCGTGCAGCCCCGCGCTTTGGTGCGCCGGGGCAGGGCATTGTTCATTGCTTAGTGCCTATCCGAAAACCCTTTTTTGTCATTTTGAGGAGCGAAGCGACGAAGGATCTCAATTTATAGTTTTTCATTACTTAAACGAGATTCTTCGCTTCGCTCAGAATGACATTTGGGTGTTTTCGGATAGGCTCTTATTACGCCGCCATCCATCGCTCAAAAAAAGGAAGATGCAATCCCGGATGCGGCCATGCCGCCGGGTCTCTCATGGTTTGCGCCAAACGCGCCACGTCTTCGGTGGCCTGCGCGTCCGGGGATCCGACCACAAGGGGAATCTGCGCGTGCACCGCCTGTGCCACGTGTGCATCTTCCGATATCCATCCCATAGTTCTCATCCGAAATCCGAGGAAACGTTCGGTGATCCGGGCGAATTTATCGTACAGGTCTTGCGCCTGAGAAGCCGACTGCACTCTGTTGATCAGCAGTCCCAGCCCGATGCCCCGTGTTCGTCCCGCCATGAGCTTCGTCATCGCATACGCATCCGCAATGGCCGTCGGCTCCGGCGTGGTCACCACCATCGCCTCATCCGCGGAGCATACGAAATCGGTCACCTTGGACGAAAGCCCCGCTCCCGTATCGAGCAATACGCGGTCGAACGAGCGCTCCCATTCGACCAAACGCTCCCGCAGCCGATCCTTCTCCTCCGCCCTCAGCTCGCCGGATCGCCCCGTTCCGGAGGATGTCGGCAGAATAGTCACCCCTTCCGGTCCCTGAACCTGGGCCTCGGACACCGGGCAGGTTCCCCCGATCACATCCTCCAGCGTATGCTTCGGAGCGATATTCAAAAGAATGCTCAGGTTCGCCAGACCCAGATCCGCATCCACCAAAAGCACACGCTCTCCAAGACGAGCCAACTGAATGGCCAGATTCAACGCGATGCAGCTTTTTCCAACCCCTCCCTTTCCGCTCGTAATCGCCAGCACGGACGCAGGAGAAGAAGGGGACGGTGTAGTTTCCGGTCCGACAATCATAGAAAAATCTCCGTGAAACATTAAACGAGAAACGAAAGTGGGACGGTGAGAAAGTGAGCAATCCGGTGGTGGAATCCCACTTTCTCACTTTCTCACGTTCTCACGTGCTCCGGACAGTTTTTTAAAAAGCCTGAATCCGGGACGTATCATCCAAGACTTGTGAATAATCCGGATTCTGTCCCGTTAGGGACAAAATGTCTATGGCCTGCATAATTCATGAATTCGGACAGAATTTCTCCTTAGACTTGCGTCCCAAGGCATTTTGAATTTTTTGGTCTTAAAACTCGGTTTTCGAGAAGGCTTGAGTAAGTCCTGAAACTGGGCGTGAAACCACCGATTTGCGA
>JAUWMS010000007.1 GCA_030613045.1 Candidatus Latescibacterota bacterium
CTTTGAAGGTGAGTACTGGATCTCGTTCAACCGTCTGTTTGACCCGATAGATCTCGCGAATACGAGATGGGAGAATTTCATGAATCTCCCCTGTGATCCGCCAAGCGGCGTTTGAACTTTCGAAGAAAATCATGGAAAGAGTAATGCTATCACGATCTCCGGACACTTTGGCTAAGTCGTCCAAAATTTCGTACTCCGAATTGGTAATCTTCTTGAGGGCTTCGTTGCGCAGAGAAGGGCCTTTTTTGCGTCTCTGCAGAAGTTGGACCACGAATCTACGAAGTTTTGGATCCTGGACGTGGGGCAATAACAGATACCGTTCTCCAGCCAATGGGAAGGTCAGATGCGTATTGACAAAATCCCATCCACTGGACACACGCAACATGCACGCGTCACAAACCGGAAAGTTATTCGGTGCGGACGGATAATCCATACCCCCGGTAATGACCCCTCGCTTATCCAGATTGTAACAGGCGATAAGGGAAAAATTTCCTACGATTCTTTCTGCGGGCTTTCCGCAGATGGAACACACTCTGTTTTCTGCGGTAAGTTTTATGTCCTTTACTGTACTATAACCAGCAAGCGCATAAGATACCATAAAATCCTGGACAGCCGGATGGCTATACAGAGGTTGTATGCCGTCGGCATCCAGCCAAGCTATATATACAAAGGGATACTGCTCTTTTGTATCAAGCTCCGCAATATGATCCGCCACCTCTTTGCTGATCTCATTGGTGTCGAAACTTTCTACAATGGCTTTGATTCGTTCTGAAATGGCCTCACAAGCATCTGACGCTTCGAGCGCTTTCAGGGATCGCAAAAGGCGGCGTACTACATTCTCGGCTTTCCCCGGATACTTGGAGATAGCGGTGGGATCGAACCCATTGGGCGGTCCCGATCTATAGACCACTCCTTTATTTCCCCGCGTCAGTCGCACACCCAGATACGCTCCCGATGGATTAAAACAGATCGCAATCCCGTGCTGATAAGACTCTGGTAGCCCCTGATTCAGCATAGCCACCGGATCATCCTTCGACTCTCCGGACATTACCTGATGAATATGCGACAATCGCTCAAACATAGCTCCTCCACTTTTTTTAAGTCTATATGGCGCTCTGTCTCAATTCCTCCGCCGCCAGCACCTCGCCTTCCGGGCCACAAATTCAAATCCCCATCTTCATCCCCCAAAACGAGTTCAATTACCTCAAGATTTTAATGGATATATAGTACAATCAAACACCCGACTTGTCAAGCAAAATTTTTACAAATCACCTCTCCACCAGCCCCTCTCTTCTCTCACCCTTCCTCGAAAACCCCTTGCCTTTTCACCTTCCGAGTGGTATATTTGAACAAAATTGTCCCACCTTTCCTCCCCGACTTGCGAGGAGAAATAGCACGATTGCGATCCGCCTTCCGATTGGAGAACCTATGATCCTCATGACACGCATTGACGACCGGCTCATCCACGGCCAGGTGACCGTAGGCTGGGGAGACGCGCTCAAACCGGATCGGATCATTCTGGCCAACGACCAAGTGGCCTCCAACGAATGGGAACAGGAGCTTTACCAGGCAGCGGTTCCGCCCGAGATCGAGGTCTGCGTGACCTCCGTGGAGGATGCCCCGGCGATGCTTTCCGAGGAGGAGCACAACGGGAAACGCACGATCCTGCTCGTAGATTCTCCCCAAGATGTTTTGCGCCTCGTCCACAACGGCGCGCACCTTGAGAACCTCAACGTCGGAGGCCTGCACTTCCGGGAAGGCACGCGTCAACTCCTTCCCTTTGTGTACGTAGACGACGACGATCTGGACGCGGTCACAACGCTTTGCCAGGGGGGCGTCTGCGTGGAATGTCAGGACGTGCCCACGTGTCACAAGATCAAAATGGAGAAGCTGTTGAAGTCCGACCGGAAGAACAGGAAGCAGTCCGGTAAGGAGATGCAGTAAAGCAGCAGGAAGGCCCCTGGTCCCGATGCATGGCTGGGCACGCCATACGGCATAAGTCATTTCTCCCGTGGGTGCTTTGTCCCGCTCTTCCAATAGGCGCACAAGGGGATCACGAACCGGTCGTCTTCCGCGATCTCGTATAAGTTTCCCCGGCTGTAATCCCGCTCATCCACCATCCCTCGCACGAAGTCCACGTCTCCTACCTCCAGTATAGTCTGACCGCCCTTCCGATGCACCTCCCGAATCCGATAGCACGCATCCCGTTCGTTGTCGTTATCCACCATCACCCATCGTCCGATCAGGGAGCCGTCCGTGGGAAGAGGGGCCTCGGTGTAGATCCGTCCCCGATCGAACCGCGCCACGGATCCGGTCCAGGCCCGCCGTATCGTCCGGAGGGGTTCAAAATCTTGACCCCCACCCTCCGGGCCGATCCGGGTTCCGTTGACCAGGAAGGCGTTACGGAGTTGGCCATCCACCTCCGAGTAGAAACCGAACGATCCACGGAACGCGATTCGATCCTCTACGCGGCGCATCCGATCCGGATCGAGGGAGAACATCAGATAATCTGTGCGCCCGCCGGCCAGGGTGATCTTGAGCGCGCGGGCCTTCAGATGCGTCCCCGGTTCGTCGTCCGGCTCCACCGCGACCGGCTCGATGCGCCGGATGGCGGGTTCTCCCCGGTAGGACTCGATCACCGAAAGGAATCCCGTGGAAGCGGGTGCGCCCTTGCTGTGCACCATGGCGTATTTCAGCCGTCGGGGATTGCCCGGTTTGTTTTGAGGCGGATCGCCGTCGCACAGGGCCACCTCGCCCGGTGGATCGAGCATGGTCCACCGCAGGTGCACGTCGGAGATGCGATTTCGGATTTCGGATTGCGGATTGCGGATTGAACCCCGAAGCACGCCGAGCTCCGCCGAGGACTTCTCCGGGATTTCTTCGTGATTCTTTGCGTCCTTCGCGGCTGCATCGGGTTGCGGCAGCATGCGCCACGTGTCCTTCACCTGCCAGTCCAGTGCGATCAAGTCTTTTGGCGCAGGACATCGCCGGACGTTGTAGAGATACTGGAAGCCGCTGCCCCGATAGTTTGTGCTGAACGGTTCGTCGGCAAATTCCCCGAAAGGTACGTCCTCACCCGCATACGTCCCTTGGCTTTGCAGGATCAGATCCAATCCCTCCGTCGAAAGGTTTCCCTCCGGCCCATGGAAGGAGAAGTGGTGCTCCTCTCCGCCTTCGACGCGGAACAGATCCACGAGGTAGGATGCGGTCGGGGAAATGTCCACTAATACGGTGGTGCGCCGATAGACCGGGCACTGGGGATAAACGTCTTCGCTTGCGATTTCTACCATCTGCACGTTGGGCGAGGTTCCGAAAAGACGCAGGTTCCCGGAATAGTTAGGATGCTGCGGCGTGTGATCCACCATCACCGTATTGTGGCTGACCGTGTGGTGCGTCCATCCGAATCGTTTGGGCCACGCCGAAGCGTATTCGGGATACCCCAGATCGGGCAGAAGATCCAGCCCATGCGCGTAAAGTCCGAGATTTCCCGTGTCGAGATGCCCGTGTCCCATAGTGCGACCGTAATAGATCCACGCCGCGCGTTGGTGTTCCCCTTCGCCGCTTCGGAGGAGCGCCAATCCGTATCCTCCCAACACGTCCGAATGCTCCGGTCGCATTCCATGCCGGGCGATGACTTGTTTCACCTGTTCTCCAACCTGCTCCGGTTCGGGATGGAAGAGGGAACTGTGCATCCCCTCTGTGGTGTTCCCGTTCAGCCAATAGGCGGTCTGAGCAAACTCTGGATCGCCGAACCGCTCGAAGGCTTTGAGGTACAGATCCACCGAGGCCACGTTGAGTCCGGGCGATCCGGTCATTCCCGAGTCGCCGATGTCGGGCGTGTAGCGTCCGAGGCAGATAAGACGGGCCGGGGCGCGGAACATCTCCCGAAATTTGGGGAAATCCCTCTGGACGTTGTGCCGGGTGTACGAGGCGCGTTTTGAGATGACCTCGTCCAACTCCATCATTCCCATCAGCCACCAAAAGCTATATCCCGGCGCGGCCTCGGAGCCTATTCCGTCCCGATCCATTTTTCCGGCAAAGAGCGTGGGGATATGTCCTCCGCTCCCTTCCCACCTTCTCCGCCCCGATGGGGAGAGAGGGGGAGGGGGAGGGGGAGAGGGGGAGACCTCGTCTCCATGTCCCTCTGTCTGCTGGTCTCCTGGTCTGTTGTTCTCTTTGTCGCTCGATCTCGGCGCGAAGACCCAGTCCAGCATGCGGTCGCTTTCGTTCGGATCGTTCAGGACCACGGCGGCTGTGGCCATGGTAAGCTGGGTGAGTGGTTCGTTCACGCGGATGTCACGTCTGAGGATCGCCGGCTCGATCCGGCGCAGGATGTGCTCCTCGATGTGTGCCCGAAGCGCCTGACCGTTTCCCTGGGGCGGGAGTCCAAATCGTTTCGCCTTTTCGCTCAGAAAAACGGATAGCTCCTCGTCGTCCAACCCGTCCCGGATGGCATCGTAGGCCCGGGCAAATCGGGATACCAGACCCGCCTCCCAGATGCAGCCGAAGACCTTGCCTTGTCCGCTGAGTCCGTCCGAGTTCTCGAAGCCCCATTTTGCCCAGAAAGAGTAGTCCATATCCGGATAGAGGTCCGCGACGCGAGCCAGTAAAATCGCGGCTTTGTGGGCATATCGTTGCTCTCCGGTGAGGACGTAAGCCTCCGACAGAGCCGACAGCGCATCGGAGACGGCCGTCCACGTCCCATAATGTCCGTAGTACCCGATAAAGCGATACATGTTTCCTTCCGGGTCCTTCCAGCCATAACTGTCATCTACGCCAAAGCTGTGGAGCGGATCGTTCGGATCGGGATGGTCCGTGTTGCAGAGCAGGGAGGCGTCGGCCCGCTCGCGTC
Source organism: Candidatus Latescibacterota bacterium (assembly GCA_030613045.1). Taxonomy (GTDB): domain Bacteria; phylum Latescibacterota; class 4484-107; order 4484-107; family 4484-107; genus 4484-107. Next base: position 4,853 of record JAUWMS010000007.1, read on the forward strand.
GGAAAAGCCCATCCGGGCCTTTGCCGCTTCGGTAGTACGCCTCGAAATCGTTCTTGGGATAACGCTCCCCGCAGTTCGGACATTGGATTTTCCACGGGTCGTTTATCACGTCCACTTTCCAGGGATAGTTCCCGAACCCGTCTATCCCGTGCCCACAGTTGGGACAGCCCCGCTCCTTGTTCACGTGGATGCCCCGTGGGATGGATTGCTCGGTGGGCAGATGCCACAATGCCTCGTCGCTCAGAACCGCCCATTGTTCGGTTTGCTCCACCGCTCGATCCCGGATGGCCCGCGCCCACTCATATCGCTCGATATTTCTCCGGGCGTTCGTTCTTTCCTCTTGGGTAATCAGCATGCTGGGGGTCTCCTTTGGGATGCGACCGTGAATCGCTTATTGCATTATTCACAAATTCGCCCAAAATACTCTTTTGCTCTTGTGCGGCAATATCTTTTGGAGTGCGCAAGCAAGCTTGCGCACTCCATAGACCTGTGCCCTGAGACCTGTGCCCTAAATCAGAGATTTGTGAATAATCCAGGGCTTATTGGACACGGATGCCCGCGGATGCACATGGGTTTTTTGATTGTTTTTTGTTCTATCCGTGTTTATCCGTGTCCTATTTCAGCGGCAGTTCCACGACCTTCCCCTCATCCGCGGACCGATACATCGCCAGCGCGATCTCCAGCGATCCACGGCCGTCGTGCGCGGTGATGCGGGGAGGGCGATCCTCCCGAATGGCCGTGATCATATCCTCGATCAAATACTGGTGCTCGAAATAGGCGAAGTCCGCCGCGCCGGTGGCGGCCGTGCCGATGCTCTCGCTGCCGATTTTCCGGATGGCCTCGTCCTCCGCTTTCTCCTCCCGGAACGCCCACTCGATGATCCGCTCGCCCTGCATGATGGCGGTCCCGTTTTCCCCGTTGATCTCGATGCGGATGTCCGTGCCGGGATAAAGCGCGGTGGAGGCCTCCACGATACCCTGGGCGCCGTTGGCGTAATCCAGAATGGCAATCACCGTGTCCTCCAGCGTCACCTCCGGATGCGCCAGATTGGACATCCGGGCCTGCACCTGCTTCACCGGGCCCATCAGGTGATGCAGCAGATCGATGTAGTGGAACGCATGCTGGATGGTCACGCCGGCACCCTGCTCGCGGGAGCTGCGCCACGTATCCGGGGCATAATATTCCTTGGACCGAAACCATTTCATATAGGCATCCCCGTGCAAAAGGCGACCGAATCGCCCCTCGTCCATCGCGTGTTTGATGGCCTCGATCGCCTTTCGGAACCGGCATTGGAGCACTATGCCAAATTGGACCCCCGCCTGCTCACACGCCGCGATCATCCGATCCACCTTCTCCAGCGTCATCTCCGGAGGTTTTTCCACCAACACGTGCTTGCCCGCCTGAGCGGCCTTGACCACGTATTCCTCGTGGTACGCGTTGGGCGTGAGCACGTTGATCACGTCCACGTCATCGCGGGCAAAGATCGCATCCATGCTGTCCAGCGCCTCGCCGCAGTAAGTCCCGACGAACTCCTCCGCCCGCTCCGGAACCATGTCCACAGCCGCCGCCAGCCTCGCGCCCGAAGCCGCCTGAATCGCCTTCCCATGAAACTGCGAGACCAGCCCGCAGCCGATCACGCCGAATCCAAAGACCTTCTTCTCCATCTCGACCTCCTCTTGTGTGGTGTTAGAACGAGTTACTGATTTCTCTTGGTAAATGTCCTGATTTGTATTATATTAACTATCTCATGAGGCTCTTGCAAAAATCATAAAGGTACAGTCATCACGCAGGGGTTGGTAGGTCAGACATTCTTGTCTGACCAAGCTGACCAAGCCTGACTTGGATGACCATAAAGCTGAACAGACAGGAATGTCTGTTCTACCAAGCTCTTGCAAATAATTTTTTCGACAAGTTTTTCAAACTTTTCCAAGAGGCTCTCATGACCGCAAAAATCTCAAGATTTACAAATTTTTCGAGCTATCACATTACAGCCCGAAGCCCTCTATGAAAGGAGACCTCATGAACGTTTTATTGCTCTACCCCGAATTTCCGGATACCTTCTGGAGTTTCAAACACGCGCTTAAATTCGTACGAAAAAAGGCCGCCTCGCCCCCACTCGGCTTACTGACCGTGGCCGCGATGCTGCCGCCGGAATGGGAAAAACGCCTCGTGGACGTCAATGTGGCAAAGCTCACCGAGAAAGACCTCGCGTGGGCCGATTACGCCTTTATCAGCGGGATGGTGGTGCAAAAAGAATCCGCGCGTCAACTCATCGCCCGGTGCAAGGAAGTGGGACTTACGGTTGTCGCAGGCGGGCCGCTTTTTACGAGTGAGCACGAACAGTTTGAGGAGGTGGATCATTTCGTGCTGAACGAAGCCGAGGGGACGCGCGCGCCCTTCCTAACCGATTTGGAGCAGGGGTGCGCCAAACGCGTGTACGAGACCTCCGAGTTTCCCGACATCCGGGAGACGCCGATTCCTCTGTGGGAGTTGGCCGATCTGAAACGGTACGCCTCGATGAGTATCCAGTATTCCAGAGGCTGCCCGTTCAATTGCGACTTCTGCAACGTAACAGCGCTCTTTGGTCACCGGCCGCGCATCAAAACCTCTGGGCAGATTGTTGCTGAATTGGACGGTCTTTATAGCTCAGGGTGGCGTGAGAGCGTCTTTTTTGTAGATGATAACTTTATCGGCAACAAAAGGCGCCTCAAAAACGAGCTGTTGCCCGCGCTCATCGAATGGCGGAAGGATAAGAGGGGAATCACGTTTAACACCGAAGTCTCCATCAATCTGGCCGACGACGAACCCTTGATGCGGATGATGGTCGAGGCAGGATTTAATTCGGTCTTTATCGGGATCGAGACGCCGGATGAAGAGAGCCTAACCGAATGCAGCAAGATACAGAACAAAAACCGGAATCTGGTCGAAGACGTGAAATGTATCCAGCGAGCCGGAATGCAAGTCTCGGGAGGCTTCATCGTCGGATTTGACAATGATACCCCCTCTATCTTCCAGCGACAAATTGATTTTATTCAGAAAAGCGGCATTACGACCGCGATGGTCGGCCTGCTTCAAGCTCCTATTGGAACAAGGCTCTACGAACGGTTGAAGCGAGAGGGCCGTCTGCTGGGTCACATGTCGGGGGATAACGTAGATGGCACTACGAACATTATTCCTACCATGAACCTGGACACGTTGCGCGAAGGATACAAGAAAATATTGCGGGACATCTATTCGCCAAAAAACTACTATCGGCGGGTCAAGACCTTCCTGCGGGAGTACAAAGCGCCCAAGTTCAAGGCTTCGCTGGATATGGGCCGCATTATGGCATTCTTTCGCTCCAACATCCGTCTCGGCATTTTTGGCAAAGAGCGCATCCACTATTGGAAGCTCTTGTTGTGGACCATGTTTCGTCGTCCCAAGTCGCTCGCGTTAGCCACGCAATGTGCGATTTACGGGTATCATTTCCGTAAAGTCTGCGAATTACATGTTCGGTAAACCCTCACATTCTCACCGCAAAGGCGCAAAGAACGCAAAGGACTTCAAAAAGGCAAAAGTGAAATCCTCTTGCCGTGCGATAACCGCACGGTTCGGCAGCTGAGCTTGAATCTGGTCGCCGAACCGTGACGTTTACGTCCCGGCGGGGAGGATTACGCAGCACGCCGCACCACTCACCACTCACCAATTCCCCCGCCTACGGAATCAACACGGCCTTCAACGCCCGCAACTGCTCCACATCCTCAAAAACTTGCTCCCAGTTCGTCAGCGGCTCACGGTGCGTGATAATCGCATCCACGTTGATCTTGCGCTCCGCAATCAGGCTGATGGCCCGATCCCAGCTCGTGTAGCTCGTGGAGAGGTTGAAGATCAGATCGCACGCTTTGAAGATGGCTTTGTCCCACGGGAACGCGATGTCCGCTTTGCCCGTCATGCCGATGACGGTGATGCGTCCCTTCTTGCGCACCAGATCCACCGTGGTTCGGATGGCGGGTTCGGCGCCTGAGGCCTCCACCACGAGATCGGCTCCCAAACCATTCGTCAGATCCAACGTCTTTTGAATTGGATCCTCCTCTGTTAGATTGACCACGTAGTCTATCCCTACCTCGCGTGCCACTTTCAGCCGCAATGCCTCATCTCCGGGCGTTCCCACGATCATCACCTTCCGAGCACCCTCCGCCTTCGCGCACATCGCCGCGAGCAGACCAATGGGGCCGGGTCCGAGCACGACCACGAAATCCTCCGCCTCGACGCGCCCGCGCTCCAGGACGTCATGCACCACGTTGGCGGTGGGTTCCACGAGAGCCGCCTGTTCAAAGGACACGTGATCCGGAATGCGGTGCAGGAGTTTCTCCGGCATTTTGAGATATTTGGTGAACGCGCCGTCTATACCCCAGCCTGGGGAACGCTTGGACGGGCAAATCTGGATGTTCCCGGTGCGGCAAAAATAACACTTTCCGCACGCCTTGGTATGCGGCTCCCCCACCACCCGGTCTCCCTCCCGGTAGTGCTCGACTTCCGGTCCGACCTCCACGATTTCTCCCGAAAATTCGTGCCCCAACACCACCGGGGGCCAATACGGAAATTCGTCATGTTTGATGTGGATGTCCGTGCCGCAGATGGCCGCGGCTTTGATCTCGATCAACACCTCATCCGGCGCGATCTTCGGCGCTTCCACTTCGCGAAGTTGCAGATGGCCCACGCCCTTTTGGGTTTTAACTAAGGCTAACATGTCAGACTCCTTTCGGTGGGCGCCACGGAGAACAAGAGAAGAACCCGTAAAACGTGAAACGTAATGCGGGAATGATCGCTTTCCGCTCTATGCACCGGTTCTTCGTGGCGCCGGTTTTATCCCATAAATCGTCCGCCGTTCACGTCAATCACGACTCCGGTGACGTAGCTGGCGTCGTCCGAGGCTAAAAACAGCACGACGTTGGCTAACTCATCCACTTCGCCGAGGCGTCCCAGGGCGATTTCTTTCATGAGCTGCTCTTTGATCTCCTTCGGTCTCGACTCCCACAGGTTCTCGATCCGCTCTGTGCTGAGGAACAGCCCCGGAGCTACCGCATTGACCGTGATGCCGTAGCGGCCATATTCCCACGCCAACTGGCGGGTCAGGCCCACGACCCCGGCTTTGGCGCTGACGTAGTGCGCGCCGGCGATGGTTCCGTATGTGCGGCCCGCTTTGGACGACACGTTGACGATCCGGCCACAGCCCTGCGCCTTCATGGAAGGCAGGACTTCCTTCGCGCAGAGGAAGGCGCCCTTCAGATTGGTGTCCACCACGAGGTCCCAGTGCTCCTCCTCCAGTTGATCCATCGCCACCGGGGTGAACAGCGCGCCGCCCGCGTTGTTGATCAGGATGTCAATCCGTCCGAATGCGGCGAGCGTCTGATCCACCATCTCCCTGACCTGCCCGGCTTCCCGCACGTCCGCCGGAGCCATCAGCGATTTCCGCCCCATCGCCTCGATCTGTCGGCACACCTCCTCCATCGCCGGGATGTCCCTGCCGTTGATCACCACGTCGGCGCCCTCCCGGGCGAAGGTGAGCGCGACGGCGTGTCCCAGTCCTTTGGAAGAGCCGGTGACGAGCGCGACTTTGTCTTTGAGTTTCATAGCGGCATCCTCTCCTTTTTTTCAATCCGTAATCCAGCACCGCGTATCGAATCCGAGGTAAAGAAAACACATTATCGAGCGAATTGCAAGCTATTTTTCTGCAGGGGGGCCGTGCTCCTCCAAGGAGATTCTTCTCCGGGCCGGCGTATCTTCGGAACCGGAGAAGACGAAGAGATTGTCAGGAAATAAGTTGTTTATTTGGGATGTTTCACCATTCTCCCAGTTGGAGTAGCTTTCGCGGTTGGTTCGGAAAATTGCTTTCCAGAACTTGGGAAATTGTTTACCCGAACCATTGAATTCTTGATACCACAAGGCTGAGCATCGGGATTACAAAATCCCGATGCAACGAGGTTATTGAAGGATGGAAGGACTGATGGCGGAAGGATGCAGCGGGCAGGAAGTTCGAATCGGCAAGAGGTGGGCGCGGTCGGACACAGATTTGAGTCGAGCGGAATAGGAAGGCCAAGGAGGGGACGTTGAAGCGAAGATGGGAGATAAGAAAGAGGGAAACAGGGGAAAGGGCGTTATGTGCTCCAGCCAGCGTTTTTTGAAGCGTTCTCCGTCTGTGTAAGCGCGCAGGAAAGTGAGAAAGTGAGGACACACAGGAGGCTCACCGTCACACTTTCTCACTTTCACATAGTCTTGTTCCGCGGCGGAGATGGTGAGCTATACAGGACTCGAACCTGTGGCCTTTGGTTCCGGAGACCAACGCTCTATCCACCTGAGCTAATAGCCCACATTTTTTTCCTTCTTCTGCCTCAAAATCAAGATGTAACCGTGTGTCGTAGAGAAAGTCCAGAATGGTCCGAATGAAAGCCTGCCCCAAAACCGCACGCTCATAAGGAATTGACGCTTCAGGGTTCCAACCGGTCGCAGCTAAAGGGGGATCCCCGCCCGCTTGAGGATGTGGTTTTCGGATCAGCTCCGGCCCCGGTGAAACCCACATCGAACACAGCATATCAAGGACTTCGACACGCGATCCACCAGGTTCTACCGAAACCTCTACTTCTTCTTATGACGATCTGCTCTCAGCCGTTTTTTTCGTTTATGGGTAGCCATCTTTTTGCGTTTTCTCTTTTTCCCACTCGGCAAAGACATCCACCTCCTTTCCGAAGGTTTTCGTTTTTTCCCCCGAACCAGGAAAGGGGGACGAACAGAGGAACGAAAAAACCGTACTATGGAAAAACACGTACCTACTTGGGTCGTCAGAAGTCAGGAGCAAAGAGCCTGCGCATCGCACTCAGACGTACCGGTGCAGCAAGAGGTTCACGTTCCAGGCTGGATTCTGAATTCTGCATACGTGTGTAGTTTCGCCTTATCCCTCTGTTCTCAGTGTACACTCGTTCATCCAGCCTATTTTTCCACCTGTGCCCGAAATATCCGGGAAGGCACGAATACCGGCACCATCCGCTCTCCGATCTGCACGACCTCGTTCGTCCTGGGATTCCGGGCGGTCCTCGGCGCACGCCGGACGACCTTGAAGACCCCGAATCCCCGAATCTCAATCCGCTCTCCCTCCGCCAATGCCTCGCGGATGCTATCCAATACTCCGTTTACGACCAATCCCACGTCGGTCTTCGTCATCCCCGTGGATTCCGAAATTCCGTTCACAATGTCCGCTTTCGTCATCGCCTTCGTCCTTTCTTTGAGAGGGTGTTTGAAAAGGTGCTAAACCGCCTCGTCGATTCAGCCCAATAGGTCGAGGCAGTCCGATAAAAGGAGCCTCGACTAAAGGAGAATCGACTTGGTCGAGGCAGCCCAATAGGTCGGCACAGTCCAATAGAAGGAGTGCCGACTAGAAGGAGCCTCGACCTAATTGAACACTGAAAAACACCGAAATACACCGAAAGAACCCCAATATCCGGTTTTTCGATGTGGGACATGCAGGCTTTAGAACGCCCTCTTAGAGAGGCCACACACTTCTTCTATCTACACGTACTGCACGATGTTGCAGAACAAGAGGCACAGGAACGCCCCGTACCCGAACGTGTTCCGCTCATCCCAAACATAGAGAATTGCCGTTTTACATCAGCACTCCCACAATTCGTACACTTCAACGCCCGCTCGTCGTTCCCGCTTCGAATCAACTCCTCAAACGCTCGCGCGCACGCTACGCACTGATACTCGTAGATGGGCATCGAACATGCTCTTTCTGCCGCGGATTCCCGAAGGTCTCCGAAGGTTCGGTGTCTCCGGGGAGGTTATCCATTTTCACGTTCATAAATTGGCAACAAGAGGAGCGATTTGCTTTACACGCAAGCGCGAAGCAGGAATCCGATCATGTCAAGCTAAAACGACATCATGTAGGAGACCATCGGAGGCGGCTGCACCGAGGAGAATGGAAACGAGACCAGCCGCCCGAAAAGGAGATCGAGCGCATGGAAGCGTTTTTTCTCCTGCGTCGTCGTCGGCGGTTTCTTCAAGCCCACCATCTCTGCCGCCAGGTCCACAGCCTCTTCGTACGTCCCCAATACATCCACCAGCTTGTATGCCACCGCTTTTCGCCCCGTAAAAATGCGGCCGTCGGCGAACCGGAGCACTTCTTCCTTCGGTAGATTCCTCTGAGTCACAATCGCTTCCACGAACTGCTCGTACGTATCGTCCACCACTTCCTGAAACATCGCGCGCTCGCGCTTTGTCATCTCACGCATCGGGGAACCCATATCCTTGTAATCGCCGCTTTTCACCACCTGAAGCTCCACACCGATCTTCCGAAAGAACGCCCCCGTATTCGGCACGTTTGCAATCACCCCGATGCTGCCGGTAATCGAACCCGGATTGGCTACGATGGTATCCGCCGCCGCAGCTATGTAATATCCCCCCGAAGCGGCCACACTTCCCATCGAAGCCACTACTTTCTTCCCCTGCGCCCGCACCTGCCTGATTTTCTCATAGATCTCCTGGGAGGCAGCCACGCCCCCTCCCGGGCTTTCTATGCGAAGCACCATAGCCGGCACCGAGCGATCTTCGGCGTACTTTTTCAACTGCCGGACGATGGGCCTGGCATCGAAAATCGTGCCCCTCACCTCGATCAAAGCGATCCGCTTTTCCCCCCCAGCGACCGAAATCCCACGCCCGGAGAATATTCCGGACCCGGCGACCAGCAAAAGCACAACAGAGAGCAAGACGCTGATTCCGATCACAACAGCGATGATCCGATCTTTTCTTCTAACCATGGGATTCTCATTGCTGAAAAGGTCCGCACACAGTCATGACTTGCCCTTTCCCGGTTTTTTTCAAAAAAAACGACGTTGGGTCTGTTCAAAGATACAACAATCAAATCCATTAATCAAGAACGTTTTGGACGATGGGCAGCGATTCTTCATAGAAAATCGCCAAAAGAAGAAAAGAAACACTTGCCAAACGACGAAAAAAGTGGTATCTTTTTGCCTCGAAAGGACAACTCTTCCATCCGGCATAAAAGGAGGAAGAAGACGAAAAGGATCGGGGAACATTAAGATACGAAATTTTGGGGAAGGGCGCAAGAAGTTTTTGCGAGGGGATTGTAGGGTATGCCCACCATTCGGAAGATGACCATGATATTGATTTTTTTCAGAGATAGGCAAGGCCCTTGTTCATCCAAGGGCAAGAGCACTGATCACGGAGTCTGGGAACCCGCAAGCGATGCGTGAAGGTACGCAGACGTTGCGGGTTTTTTTTGGGGAGGCTTCGGGGGAGAAAAAGTTTTTTTGTGAAAAATGGGGTTGACTCTCCCGGAACAATGTATTACATTACAAATTACTCAGAATAGGGGGGGCAGCAAGGCAACTATCCGGTACCGTTTGGCGGTTTCATTTCGAACTACTGCACCGAGCGTGCGCAGAGGAATTTGTCTCCTCTGTTGCGATCTCTGTGGCAAAAAAAAGAAGACAAACCCAGCCGAGTATAAGCAGATCGTTCTGGATCCCAAACAGGAAGGGGGTACCATCGTGGAAGAAGATCTGATCATCTTGCTGGATCTTCAAACCGTTGACCATAGAATCAACCAACTAAGGAGGGACAAAGGGGATTATCCGAAACGCATAGAAGTTTTGGAGGAAGCACTGCAAGAGGCCGAAGAACTTTTGCAGACGCAGCAGGACCGCGTTACCGAGTTGAAGAAAGTGGGGCGTCATTACGAACGCGAGTTGGCGCAGGCGAACGAAGCGCTGAAAAGTCATGAGGCGCGGCTTTACGAGGTGAAGACCAATAAGGAATACGATGCGCTTCAACACGAGATCGAGGCGTGGCGCGACACTGTGGATCAGAACGAGACGAGTCTCGTGGAGACGATGACGGAACTGGAAGGGCTGACGGCCAAGACCGAGGGGGAGGCGGAGGCATCGGAAGAGGTAAAGCAGGCCAGGCGCGTTGAGATTGAATCGCTGAAGTCGAAATTAGATGTGATCGAGACCCAGATCGAGCAGGAGCAGCAAGCGCGTGAGAAATTGACCCAGGGGGTGAAACCTCGATTGCTTGCGGGGTACGAACGCATCCGGAAGGCCAAAGGAGACGCCGTGGCAAGGGTGACGAGACAGGCCTGCGGTGGGTGTTTTACCCGGCTGCCCCCCCAGCTTATGGCGGAACTTCGAAAACGAAGCCGGATCATTCACTGCGAGAATTGCGGCCGCATGTTGGTATGGGATGAAAGGAGTACCTGATTTGGAGCGCTGTACGATCTACGTGGACGGTGCGTCGAAGGGAAATCCCGGTCCGGCCGGGATCGGAGTAGCGATCCATGAAGCGGACCGCACGGTATTCGAGGAAGGTCGGTACGTGGGGGAAATGACCAACAATATGGCCGAATATCGAGCGCTGGTGTTTGGTTTGGAGAAAGCCATTGAATTGG
>JAUWMS010000480.1 GCA_030613045.1 Candidatus Latescibacterota bacterium
CCCGGAGGACGCCAATCTCATTTTAGGTCAGACGCACTTCATCAAGAGTGCGGAGGATTTGTATGAGGTGATGGTCAACGCGGCGGCGGAAATCAAATTCGGCCTGGCGTTCTGCGAGGCGTCCGGCCCGTGTCTGATCCGGGCGGAGGGAAACGATGATGCGCTGAAGGCGGGGGCGATTCTCAATGCTCAGGCCCTCGGAGCCGGGCATACGTTCGTGGTTCTCATTCGCAACGCCTTTCCGGTCAACGTCCTCAACGACGTCAAGCGCTGCCGGGAGGTCTGCTCGGTTTTCTGCGCCACCGCCAATCCCGTTCAGGCGATTGTAGCCGAGACCGAGCAGGGACGGGGTGTCCTCGGCGTGATAGACGGGTTTTCTCCAAAGGGCGTGGAGAACGAAGAGGACGTGCAGGTGCGGAGGACATTTCTTCGGAAAATCGGGTATAAGCTTTAGGAAGGCCCGGAGTCAGAGGACGGAGGTCAGGTGGGTTGATCCGGCTGCGAAATGCTCGCGGCAGAAGCGATTCCTTTTTCAGTGCGCTTCCGTGTTTTTCGGTGTCTCATTTTTCTCAGTTATGGAAGGAGAAGGATCGTATGAAAAAAATCGGACTGCTCGTGGTCGTCGTGCTCTTGTTCGGTGTGGTGGGATCTTCATCCGCGGAGTGGGTTCCATACGGACAGCGTTACGCCGTGATCGTGAGGGGCTCGTGGAACAACGCCCAGCAGTATATCTGGTACTGGGTGAACACCTTCGCGATGTACAAAGAGCTGAAGACCCTCGGATTCACGGACGAGAACATTTACTTTCTCGCCAGCGGGGACAGCCTCGCCGCCCATCCGGGGCTGGTGGATACGACCAACAGCAACCGGGTCACGGTGCAGTGGGCTTTCGACGAGGTCAAGAGCCGGTCCACAGAGGAGGACCTGCTGTATATCTGGTGGGTGGATCACGGAAATCAGTCGGGTTTCTCGATGCCGCAGGACTTTTTATATTACTCCCGGTTCGCTTACTGTCTGAAAGACATCGAAGCCAAGGCCATCATCGGCGCATACCATCCCTGCAACAGCGGAGCCGTTCTTCCTCATGTGAGCAATCCCGGGGTGATCTCCGTCTCTTCCACCCGTGCGGATGAAGTGAACTCGTGGGGATGGGCGGAAACGTGGCGGTGGGCCCTGAGAGGAGGATCGGGCGATGACCCCACGGATCGGAACGGCGATGGCCATATCTCGGTGGTCGAAGCCTACGAGTGGAGCGCCGTTCGCGCGCACGAACACAACGAGCATCCGCAATTGGACGATAACGGGGACAAACTCTGCCACGGATTGGACATGGATGGATACGATCCGTCCGATCCGGCAAAGGATGGATACATCGCATCGAAATACGCCCTGACCGGCTGGTGGGATGAAGACACCCTGCCTTCCTCCTTGCCCACGGCTTTGGAACCGGGAAGCTGGGGTCACATTAAGGCGTTGTTCCGGTTGCATCCTTCCGGATCAGAGTTTTGAGAGGCGTTTGCGCGTTTTCTCAGTGTGTGACCTAACCCCCCGCCCCCCTTCCCTGACAGGGAGGGGGGAACTTCTTTTTACCGCCTTCGGGAGGAAATTTCCCCTTATTAGGGAGCAGGATCGCATGAAAAAAACAGCGCTGCTCGTGGTCGTTGTGCTCTTGTTCGGGTTGGTGGAATTTTCATCGGCGGACTGGGTTCCATACAGTCAGCGCTATGCGGTGATCGTAATGGGCTCGTGGAACAACGCCCAGCAGTATATCTGGTATTGGGTGAACACCTTTGCGATGTACAACGAGCTGAAGACCCTCGGATTCACGGACGAGAACATTTACTTTCTCGCCAGCGGGGACAGCCTCGCCGCGCATCCGGGGCTGGTGGATACGACCAACAGCAACCGGGCCACGGTGCAGTGGGCTTTCGATGAGGTCATGAGCCGGTCCACAAAGGAGGATCTGTTGTATATCTGGTGGGTGGACCACGGGGATACGTTGGGATTTCCGATGCCGGACGACCATCTGCCTTACGCTGAGTTTGCATGCTATCTGAAAAACATCAACGCCAAAGCCGTTATCGGCGCGTACCATCCCTGCCACAGCGGAGCCGTCCTTCCCCACGTAAGCAGACCCGGCATGATCTCTGTCTCCTCCACCAATGCGGATGAAGTGAACTCCTGGGGATGGGCGGAAACGTGGCGGTGCGCACTCAGAGGCGGTGCAGACGACGACCCTACGGATCGGAACGACGACGGTACTATCTCGGTGGTCGAAGCCTACGAGTGGAGCGCCGTGCGCGCGCACGAACACGACGAGCATCCGCAATTGGACGATAACGGGGACAAACTCTGCCATGGCTTAGGCGCGGATGGGTATAATCCGTCCGATCCGGCAAAGGATGGATATATCGGATCGAAGTACGCCCTGACGGGATGGTGGGATAATGACACGCCTTCTTCTCCGGTGTCCACCGTTCCGGGACCTGGCAAGCGGAAGACCCATTAAGAGGTTGATCCGGGAGCACCCTTCCGGAACAAGAACAGCGCAATCACGGGGTGGATCGAGGATGTATCGGGCATCTGCGTCTGCTTTGGATTCTTTGCGGTTCAAAGAAGCTCAAAGCGAAAAATCCGACTTTCGGATGACCGAGAAAAAAAGTTGACTTTTTCCTCAATAAGCCTTATCTTTAGAACTTCTACCAGCAGACAGGGCCCGTAGCTCAGCCGGTAGAGCAGCGGCCTTTTAAGCCGTTGGTCGAAGGTTCGATTCCTTCCGGGCTCACCAACTTTTCAATGATCAGGACAGGTCCCTAACTGGTACTGCCAAGTCACCATGAAAATTCCAAAAAATATGCATCGGATGCATCTCTTCGATTGGCCAGGGACAATTCCTTTGGAGATCGTCTTTGCTCCGGGCCGATCGCGCCACTCAAGCTGCCTTTTTTCAGGGAGCTTTTTTTGTACCCGATAGTAAGAATGAAAGTGAGCGGCTGAGAAAGTGAGAA
>JAUWMS010000239.1 GCA_030613045.1 Candidatus Latescibacterota bacterium
TGCCATGCCCTTTTATGTATTATATGGGAAAGATAAACTGGGCATGGCAACCGAGCAAGTAGGCGTCTTGGTGGGTGCCCAGATGGCGGGCGCTATTGTGTCGAACTTGATGTGGGCCCCATTGAGTGATCGAGTGGGGAATCGTATCGTGTGCATACTGACGGCCGCTACCGCCGGTATGATCCCCCTCTTAGCGCTGCTATCCTCTACCGTTGGTTGGACGTTATTAATCGCTGTATTCGCACTGATCGGTGTTTCAACGAGCGGAGCGGGCATCGGTTTTACCAATTATTTGCTGGAGATCGCTCCTGAAACTCTGCGCCCCGCTTATATTGCCCTGCGCGGGACGTTAGCGGGGGGTACGTTCGTCATGCCGATTTTTGGGGGCTTGATCGTAGATGTATATTCTTATCCGGCGGCCTTCGCAGTATCTTTGATCGCGCTGCTCATGGCGGTTGGGTTGTCCTTCAAGCTGAAACCGGTGCGGAGCGTTGGTATTTTGCGGTGAAATGGAGCGCCCCGATGATTAGGGGACCTTGCCCCTGATCAAATAGTCCTTGATAAAAGATGTTGAATGATGTAATTTTGCACTCTGAGGAAGGTGTGGAAGTCCTTGGACGGAGCATTGACAACGCGGAGCGATGGAAGGAAGGGGATAGTTATGGTATATGTGAATAAAGATACGTGCACCGGATGCGGCGTGTGTATGGACCACTGTCCGGTGGGGGCTATTCGATTGGTGGGCAGGGTGGCTACCATTGATCCGATGAAATGCACCGAGTGTGGGGCTTGTGTGGAGGCTTGTCCCCGCGGGGCTATTATGATGGTCATGGAGCCGGTGGCAGAGGGGACGTCGGTTCCCAGTACGCGCCCGGTGTCTGAGATCGCCCGCGTTGAGCCGCGTTCCGCCCCTGTTGCAACGCGTTCCGCGCCTGTTGTCCCGCGATCTAAAGTCATGCCCGCCGTAGGGACGGCGCTGGCGTTCTTAGGCCGTAAGGTGCTTCCTCTAATGGTGGATTATGTGTCCGGTGCGCTGGATCGGCGATCCGGGCAGCAGCAGGGCGATTCTCTTGGGAGTGCGTCTAGAAACACCGGGAGGGCTGCTGGTAGAGGGGGTGGTAGGGGAGGAGGAAGGGGTCGGAGGGGAAAAAGATGGGGTTGAGGGCACTGTCGTCAGCAGCCCACGCCATAAACTCGTGGGCGGCCGGCTATCCCTTTGAACCCTCGACAGAGCAGCAGCCTGATAGTTTGAAGGGGATGTGAACAATGAGTCATTCGTCATTAGGGGGAGTGGGGGGGCACTGATGCCCAATGCCCAATGCCCAATGTCCAGGGGAGGTATGGGCTATGGGCTCGTTTCACGAAGACAAAGGGATAGATGAGATTATGGATGAGATAAGGTACAAGCCCATCGGAGTCATTCACTCCCCATTCAAAAAACCTAAAGGAACACCTATTCAACCTCCTGGCGCCCAGGGGATCGGAGGAACGGTTGAGGTATTCGCAGAATATGCGGAAGGATTGAAAGATGTCGAGGGTTTTTCTCATATTATCCTGATCTACCATTTCCATTTATCTAAGCGATCGCCCTTGAAGGTAAAGCCCTATATGGATGATGAAGAGCACGGAGTCTTTGCCATGCGGGGGCCAAGCCGACCGAACGCTATCGGTCTCTCGGTGGTGCGTCTTATGGGGATCGAAGAGAACCTCCTCCGTATTCAGGATGTGGATATGGTGGATGGAACGCCATTGTTGGATATTAAGCCCTACGTACCCAAATTTGATAACCGAGAGGGTGAAAAAATAGGATGGCTTGAGAAAAATGTGCATAAACTTCCGACATCGAAAGACGATGGAAGATTCGTAAAATAAGGGATGCGACGTGGGACAGATGTTCTATCGGGACGTCGGAATTAGCCGCGAAGGACGCTAAGGCACGCTAAAGACTTCTCAGGTTTTTTTTCGTGTATCTTCGTGCTCTTAGCGGCTAAATGGCATGTCGGAAAGGGGGATAAGACGATGACGGATATAGAAGCGAACTACGAGGAAATTAGAAAGGGCCTCCCCGATCACGTCACCGTGGTAGCGGCGGCGAAGACGCGCACGGTCGAAGAGGTCGCCACTGCGGTTCGCGCCGGGATCACGGTGGCCGGTCACAATTATCTTCAGGAAGCGGGGAAGATGGTCGGAGCTTTCGGAAACGAGGTGAAGTGGCACATGTTAGGGCACCTGCAGAAGAACAAGGTGAAGAAGGCCGTCCAGATCTTCGACGTGATAGAAACGGTGGATTCATGGGCTTTGGCGGAGTTGCTGGATCGGCATTGTGCCGCCATGGACAAGATCATGCCCATTCTGGTGGAGATCAACAGTGGACGGGAGCCCAACAAGACCGGCGTGTTTCCGGAGAAAGTGGACCATTTTGTCCAGCGGTTGGCCGATCTGCAGCACATCCGTGTACAGGGACTTATGACGATGGGGCCCCGATTTGGCGATCCCGAGAATGCCCGGCCGTATTTTCTGGAGACGAAAGCAGCGTTTGATCGTCTTGCGGCGGCCGGGATTCCCCACATCGAAATGCGCTTTCTCTCCATGGGGATGAGCAACAGTTACGAAATAGCGGTCGAGGAGGGGAGCAACATGGTGAGGATCGGGACGAAGTTGTTTGGGCCACGGACAGAGTAAATTTTCGCCTTCTATCAAATCCCCGAAAGTGAGATTGTGAGACAATGAGACGGTGAGACCCACCTCCACCCATTTTCTCATTTTCTCATTTTCACATTTGAGGGTCCCATCGGGCTGGAGGTAAAACGGTTATGGAGATTTCTACGTGGAAAGCAGATTTTGAGATAGAGCGTGAAGAGAAGGATCGTTTTTTTGCCGAACATGGGCAGTCGCCCATACTTTCTGAAGATCGTCTGCGGTTTAGAGGATTGGCGTATTACCCCCCGGATCCGGCGTACCGGTTCGAGCTCGAACTCCATGAGCACCAGGAAAAGGAGACGCTGACGATGGAAATGAGCCATGGCAGTGCACGAAAGTTCCTTCGCTGGGGGGAATTTCGATTCAACATCGGGGACGAGGAGTGCACGCTTCAGGCCTATAAGGGGGCATCCGAAGAGGAGAGGCTGTTTGTTCCTTTCAGAGATGTGACCTCCGGGACGGAGACCTATGGGGCGGGGCGATACCTCGATCTTGATTCGGATAGAGATCGTACCCCTGAAGGGAAATGGATCCTCGATCTCAATAAGGCATACAATCCATGGTGTGCGTACAGTGAAGCTTACACCTGTCCTTTCGTACTTTCAGAGAATTGGCTCAAGGTGTCTGTACGAGCTGGGGAGAAGACCTATCCCCCTCACAATCACAAGAAGTAACCTCACAGGAGAATCAAGAAATGAACGATGTACAGAGAGGCGTTGTACGAATCAAGCCGGTCTATATCGGCATTCATCAGTACCGGGATGTATATGGTAGTGTCTGCTCGGCGGATGTAGAGGGAACCCCTCCGATTCCCGCTCCCTCTATGCAGGAATTGGAGAAGGCCACCCAGGGGATGATAGATAGATTTCAGGAAGGCCTGGAGGTGAATTTCGTAGAGATGGAGAAGCCTTTGATGGTCAAGGAACATGAAGATCTGAGGAGACTACCCGCCGAGCTGAGCTATGACGTAGATGCGCTGCTGGTGGAGGCCATTGGGAGTGCGCCTTTGGAACTTCGCGCCCTCTCACAGTGTGGATTGCCGATCATTCACAATGCCAGCGCCGACTTTCTGAGGGCCTTGCGGGTCAAGAAGTTTCTGAAGCAGAGCAAGTTCCTTTATATCGGCGAAATTCCTTCCTTCTCTGCACCGAATGGTCCCTGGGATTTCTCCGCTTTAGAGGAACGTCTCGGGGTTCGAGTGCGGCACATCGAAACGAACGAGTTTTTCCGTCAGTTCGATCGTTTTTCAGAGGAGGAAGTCAAGAAGGAACTGGAAATCTGGAAAAAGGACTTCGATGAAGTGCTCGAGCCTACGGAGCAACATTTGATGGATGCCACGCGGGTGTACCTTGCGCTTCGTGCGCTTTGCCGGAGAGAAGATGCCAACGGGCTGACGGTCAACTGCGGTCGCTTCACGGAGGAAAGGCCGGTGGTCCCCTGTCTGGCGTTCGACAGGCTCATTGACGAAGGAATTATGTGTTCCTGCGAAGGGGATATTACCGCGATGCTTTCTTCGTTTATGATCCACGCAGTCAGTGATCAGACGATGCTGATGGGCAACTTTGGTTCCCGGCCCGGATATTTTGGATGCAAAAAAGGCGAGGTAACCATCGAGCACGATATTATCCCTCGGTCTATGGCCTCACGAGGCTTCACCGTTCGGGATTATCATGGAAGAAAGTTTGGGGTTACGGGCTACGCGGAGATCAAAAAGGAGCCGATGACGCTGCTCAACGTGGACAAATCCCTGAATACAATCAGCGTCATTGAGGGAAAAATCAAGAGCAGCGAAGATGGGATTCACTGTCGTATCATCATTCACATGAGCGTTGAAGGGGATGTCCAAGAAGTTCCTGAGATTATCGTTGGCTCTCAGCACGTCTCGATGACTTTCGGTCACTGGCTTGGCGCTCTTAAGGAATTGGGGAATCTCCTCGATCTTGAGGTTCGGCATCTTTAAGGGATCAGTCAAAGGGGCGGTGATGGTAATATTTAAGCCGACCATATTTCTCTGCACGGTTTTAGGGTGGAAATTTGACGGTGTCATCCTGTGGAAAGATAAAAGATAAAAGATGGGGGAAGGGAAGGGTCTTTTATCTTTCTACGTTCTACTTTTATCTTGCTTTTGGATGAGAAAGAGATCGTAGAAATGGAAAAAAAAGACGTATGCCGATGGTATAACGAAACATCCGGCATGAAAAGGGCTTATGACCGGGGTTTGTTAGACAGAAAGTTGATAGAGGAATATTGTTGGAATGGCGGCAAAGGATGTGTCAGAAAGAAGCGGTTCGAGGAAGAGGGATACGTATCCCCGGATTACATCTTGCCCGATGGAACGATAGACGAGAAACTGAAGCGGTGGGTGGAGGAGTCATAGGGCCGCGCACCTGCTGCCTGGTTGGGGCGGTCGCCGGTTGAGCAAGGACTATTGCTCCGTCAAGTTCGATTTGACGGATGGGACGTAGGGACAAACTCTGTTGTTCGTCGTTGACAGCCCACGACTTCAAGTCGTGGGCTGCTGACTACCCACCATTCTTCCTTTGACGGAGCGCTGGAGTGCGTTTGATGGCATCGACGGCCGGCAACTCAACTTCAGACAGAGCACCTCAAGCAAACTTTTCAACCACCCTCTAAATCGAGAAAGAAATCCTCATGAATGAAATCAACCGCATCGTTGTAGTAGGATGTTCCGGATGCG
>JAUWMS010000422.1 GCA_030613045.1 Candidatus Latescibacterota bacterium
CACGTCACCCACGAGGCGATACCCTCGCTTTCGCGTAGGATCCTCAATCCGGTTCACACCCACGTCCACCACCACTGCGTCCTCGGAGACCATATCCGCGGTGATCACCTGGGGCCGGCCGGCCGCCACGATCAGAATATCCGCCTGCCGCGTGAAGTACCCCATATCCTTCGTGCCTGTATGACACACCGTCCCCGTCGCATTGGCCCCGGCCTTCTTCTGAAGCAGAATCATCGCCACGGGTTTGCCCACGATGTTGCTTCGTCCGACCACCACCACGTGCTTCCCCGCAATCTCGATCCCGCTTCGCATCAAAAGCTGCTGGACTCCGTGCGGCGTGCAGGGCAAAAATCCCGGCGCGCCGATCATCAGGCGTCCCACGTTGACCGGATGAAACCCGTCCACGTCCTTGTCCGGATCAATCGCGAAAAGCACCTTCTCCTCGTTGATGTGCTTCGGAAGCGGAAGCTGCACCAGAATCCCGTGAATCTCCGGATCGGCATTCAGCTCCCCGATCAGCGCCAACAACTCCTCTTCCGAATAGTCCGCATCGAACTTGTATTCCCTGGAATAGATCCCCACCTGATCGCACGCCTTCTGCTTCCCCTTCACGTAGGAGAGCGAGGCCGGATTGTCGCCCACCAACACCACCGCCAATCCCGGAACGATATGCTGCTCCGCCTTCAGCCGCGCGACCTCCGCCGTCATCTCCGCCCGCATCTCCTGAGCCACCTTTTTTCCATCTAAAATTTGAGCCGCCATAGGTTTCCCTTTTCTTTTCTCGATGATAAATGAAGCAACCTCCCACTCATCCCACTTTCAGGGGAGAGCGGAAGGGTATTGCTCATTGTTCATTGCTCATTACGCATTGCTCTTTAGCGGTCCCAGCGCCTTCACCGTTTCGACCATCTCGCGCACATACTCCACAAACTTCGGCCCTTGCACGGACGACAGATGCCCTATCCGAACGCGCTCCGGCTCCAGCCCGATTTCCTGTAACAAGCCCCGCACATAGTCCACCCGCTTCTTCGCGCGCTTATTCCCGGTCAGGAATTGGCAATTGTCCTCGTGACATCCCAACACCAACACCCCGTCGGCTCCCTGTTCGAACGCCTGCAACAGATAGAGCACATCCACCTTTCCCGCACACGGAACCCGCACAATCCGCACGCCCTCCGGATACGGAAGCCGCATCCTCCCGGCCCGGTCTGCCGCCTCGTAGGCCGAATGCGCGCAGCAAAAAACTACGATATTCGGTCGAACCGCCGAATCGCTCATAACGTCTTCCTGGCTTCTGTGAGTTGGATCCTTTGGCAATGAAAATCGGATTACCCCCTGCAAATATAACGCTGGCTAAGATAACACTTCTCACCGTTAAAGTCAAGTTTTTTTGGAGATCGGGAGCATCACCCGAAGCCCTCCCGGTTTTGCATCTCCGGGTCGTGGCCGATCAGTTCCTGCAGGAGTTCCCGCGCTTGCTCCAAGCGTTCCAAAGCATCGCCCGCCCCGAGCATGACCTCTATGGAAGGCGCTCCGTCGAACGAGAACCGGAGCGGCTCGGAGGCGCTGGATACCCACGTTTCCACCTCCGTTCTCGAAAGCTCCCGTTCCTCCGGGAAGCCTACTAACAGGACGGGTCCCGCTATTTTCACCGTGGCCGCTCTGAGCGCCCGGGCCGACTGTTTGACGTAGGCCACCTCCAAAAGCGACCGGACCTCATCGGGATGCGCGCCATAACGATCCTTCATCTCGGCTTCGATCTCCCATACGTCCACGAGCTTTTTTGCCTCAGCCAGCCGCTGATAGAAGGATACCCGCTGAGCCTCCTCGGCGATATACGCTCCGGGGATGAACGCACTTACCGAAATATCGATCTTGGGCTCCGGAACTTCCGCCTCCATCGCCTCCCCCTTCAACTCCCGAACGGATTCCTCCAAAAGGCGGCAATACAGATCGAACCCGACGGCCATGACAAATCCGTGCTGCTCCGTGCCGAGCATATTTCCCGCGCCCCGAATCTCGAGATCGCGCAGCGCCACCCTATATCCCGATCCGAGATAGGTGAACTCCTCGATGGCGCGCAGCCGTTTCCGCGCCGTCGTGTTGAGGGATCGCCATGGCGGAATGATCAGATAGGCGAACGCGGACAGGTTGGAGCGTCCCACGCGGCCTCTCAGTTGATACAATTGGGACAGGCCGAACCGGTCCGCCCGATTGACGATCATGGTGTTTACATTCGGAATATCCAAGCCCGATTCGATGATCATGGTCGAGATCAGGCAATCAATGCGTTTGTCCAAAAAATGCAGCATCACCCGCTCCAACTCCCGTTCAGACATCTGTCCGTGCGCTACGGCAAAGCGCACCTGAGGAAGCAGCTCCTCCAGAAAGGCGGCCATTTCGTCAATGGACTGCACGCGATTGTGCACAAAATACACCTGTCCGCCCCGATCCACTTCCCGCAGAATGGCCTCGGCGATCCTGTCCTCGTCGAAGAGGAGGATCTCGGTGTGTATGGGCTGGCGGCCTTGCGGCGGCGTGGTGATGACGGACATATCCCGCGCGCCCGAAAGCGCCATGTGCAGCGTTCTCGGAATGGGCGTGGCCGTCATCGTCAGCACGTCCACCATCCGCCGGAAGCGCTTCAGCCGCTCCTTGTGCTTCACGCCGAAGCGTTGCTCCTCGTCAATGACGACCAGTCCCAACTCCTTAAATTCCACATCCTTCGAAACGATACGGTGCGTGCCGATCAGGATGTCGATCTTCCCCCGTTTGAGCCGCTCTAGTATCTCGCGCTGTTCCTTCGGCGTGCGGAAACGGCTGAGCACATCCACCTCCACCGGAAAATCCGCGAGGCGTTCGGTGAACGTAATATAATGCTGTTGCGCCAAAATAGTCGTGGGAACCAGCACGGCCACCTGTTTGCCGTCCGAGACCACCTTGAAGGCCGCGCGGATCGCCACCTCCGTCTTGCCGTATCCCACGTCGCCGCACACCAACCGATCCATCGGAACGGGCCGCTCCAGATCTTTCTTTACGTCCTGCGTGGCGGTCAACTGATCCGGGGTCTCTTCGTAGATGAAAGAGGCCTCCATTTCCGTCTGCCATGCCCCGTCGGACGGAAACGCATACCCGGGGCGGGCCTGGCGCTCCGCATACAATTCCAATAGATCCTTTGCGATTTGCACCGCCGCCTTTTTGGCCCGGGCTTTGATGCGCTCCCAGCCCGCGCCTCCGCGCTTGCTGAGGATCGGGGCCACGCCTTCGTCACCGGTATACTTCCGCACCCGATCCAACTGGCCCACCGGCACGTAGAGCTTGTCGTTCTCCCGATAGTGTAAGAGGAGGCAATCCCTCCGGATCCCGTCAATTTCCAGAGTCTCGATGCCCCGATACCGGCCGATTCCGTGATCCACGTGCACGATGAAATCCCCGCGCGCCAACGCCGCGATGCCGGG
>JAUWMS010000346.1 GCA_030613045.1 Candidatus Latescibacterota bacterium
TATGTACATCGTCCAGAAACCCGACAGCGCCATCTCCATCGCCCTCTCCCTCATTCCATTGTTCGCGCCCATGGTGATGTTCATCCGCATCCACATCCTGACGCCGCCCGCCTGGCAGATCGCGGCCTCCATCGGGGTGCTTATGCTCACGATTGGGCTGACCGTGCACCTTGCCGCCCGAATTTTCCGCGTGGGCATCCTGATGTACGGCAACCGCGCGTCCCTGGCCGAGGTGTGGAGATGGATGCGGTATCGGTGAAGGCATTGCCAAAATTTCAAAGATTTCAAAAATTGAGATGCAACGACCTGCTTTTCAATTTTGGCAATCTTTGAAATTTTTGAAATCTTGGCAATTTTTGATGGATCCCCAAAGTGGCTTCCAAACCGAAACATCCCCGAACGCTGCTCCTGATCAACTCATGGATCACCGATTTCGCGGCTTTCGATCTCTGGTCCAAGCCGCTGGGATTGCTCTATCTCGCCGGCCTCTTGCGGCAAAACGGGCATTCCGTCCGGCTGATAGACTGGTTGGATCGCTACGATCCCCTCAAGGAGGGCACTACGATGCGCAACTCGACAGGTTTTGTAAAGTGCGGGATGCTCTTTTTTGCCGTTATCCTGCTGACAGTGATGTTTTTTTCCGCGGTGAGAGCGAAAGGTTTCGGAACAGGCGATAAGGTAGAGGTAATCCATACGGTGGAAAAAGGATTACGTGTGCTTGATACCGCTTGCGGGGATAAAATCGGAGGGACGCTCGAGAGCGCAGTGGGCATGGTTTTGGAGGGGCCGATCTTCTGCCAGGATCACAATCGGTGGAAAATCCGATGGGAAAATGGCCTCGAAGGCTGGTCGGCTGAGAAGTATTTGAAGAGAAAAGACTTCGCATTATCCCCGAAGTTCCGCATAGACGATAGGATAATGGTATATAATGCAGGAGGTTATGGATTGAAAGTTCGAACGGATCCACCCCAACTGGCGGAAAAAGGCAAAGTGTACGATGATACCACCGGAACCATTAAAGTCGGGCCATTTTACGGAATTGCTAAGGGAAGCTCCGGGTTTTATCCCTTCTGGAAGGTAGAATATGATAACGGCACGGTGGGTTGGTGTGCCGAGCCATGGCTGAAGGGCGGGCCCGATTTGA
The DNA here is from genome assembly GCA_030613045.1 of Candidatus Latescibacterota bacterium. GTDB lineage: Bacteria > Latescibacterota > 4484-107 > 4484-107 > 4484-107 > 4484-107. The sequence continues at coordinate 1,145 of JAUWMS010000346.1, forward strand.
AAGTGGATGACACACGGACCGAACCGGCAAAATCTGACTCCGGTAAAACCGTTGAAGCCTTCCCTGAAAGCACAGGAGAGGACTTACCTGATTTGAAGGTGGAAGTGGCCCCCAACAACGTCGTCCCGGAATCCGATGAGCGCAATAATGACGTTTCGAGTCCGTTTTCAGCCCGAAGTCCAGCAACATGGGCGCTGTTCTGTTTTTTGGGATTGGGGATATTTGGAGCGGGCTACCTTTTCCTAATCTCCAACATGAACAGACGACTCGCTAAGGCGATGGAAGGCCTGGAAGGAAGAATGGAACATCTGGAGGAGGCCCTTTCGGGAACGGGGGGAGGGGAAGGAGGAAGGTCAGCGCCTCTCCGACATGAGACGCATTAGTGCTCCTCCAAGTCTCCGAACGAAATTTCTTTCTTCCGCTCACCACGAAGTGCACAAAATACACCAAAGAGGTGCGGAACGCGCGGAGCACTTCAATATCTTGCTTCCGGGTTTTCTCTGCGTATTCTACGTCTCTGCGGTCAAATTAGAATTCCCCACGGCTATCCGGCGGCGGCAAGTCCCGTGTCCTCGGCTGAAACTCCGGAGGCAACAGCTTTTGTCGCGGCCTGCAGCAAAGAGGCTACGGCGGCAATGTCCGCGTTGTCGAATGAAGAAACAGCTTCTGCATCGAACGGTTCAATGCGCCCATTTAACCGACCACCGTCTTCCACCGATAAACGATTACAAACGGCCGTTCCGGAAAAACTCCCCGTATTCAGAATCTTCAGCCGCTCAGAGGCTACGATATCCCCTTCGAAGTCCCCGCCGACGATCAATTCCCGAACTTGGGTCCGCGCTTCCACGCGGCTTCCTTCCACCGTAATCACCGTGTCTCCGAGGAGGGTTCCCTTCAATGAGCCCGCGATGATCAGTTTGCCCGTTGTATTCAAGGTTCCCTCCACCTCCACGTCTTTGTCAATGATGGAGAGCGCTTCTCGCTTATCCGCCATAGGATCTCCCTTTTTCCAAATCAAGAAATATCGAACCCAGAATGATGTGCTCCCGTTGCACCACGATCCTATAGGGTCTGTTTTCAGGACCGATGTCCCTTGAACCACTGCCCCAGGGAAAAGCTTCGCCATCCGAAAAAAGTGGGACGTTGGTATCGCTCCCTTTCAAAAAGGCCCGGACCCCCGCATTCTTCGGAATGTTGGTCTTGATGTCGAGGATCTGGATGGGTTCCTCCGGAGAAATGGCCAGGGAATCGCCCGGGAAGAGACAGCGTTTGATCCCGCGATTTACTTGCAGGATCACGTACTCAAATACAGGGTCCGTCAGGCGTACGAATAGCCGCCCTAACACCGTTTCTCCGTGCAGCACCACGATCTGATATTGCTTTCCCTCTCCATAGAGGGAATACCGTTTCCAGAGGTCTCGCCCGGTGTGTATCACGTAGCCCCGGTCTTCTCCGGTGTTGTTTTGAAGATTTCCCACGTACCCCTTGAAATTCACGATCACCTCGGAAGGATCTTCCAGGTTGGTGGTCACGTCAATCAACTCAAATCGGTCGCCTTTGATCAGGTCCACGTGAGCGTTGTTCATAAATAGGCGCTCATCGCCGTTGATCCTGGTCTTGAAAAACGAGGCCTCAGGAACTGCTGTAACCGTGCGAAGCTGCGACTGGGCCGCATCGAGGACGATGTTGATCATGCCGCATGGATGACGATCCTTGCGCACCACAACCTGAGTGGGACGGGTAATCCGGATCGGCTTGTGCATGTCGTTGACGGTTCCATAGTCCAGGATGTCCGCACTAAGTCCGCGTTTATAATTGGCTTCGACGTGAGAGATGCGCACCATGTCGCCGGAACTGATTTGCAGGGTGTAGCCGTTGGGAACGGCAAAGGGAATCTTGTCGTTGACCGCGATGGCGATGTATCGCATGACCGGAGGATCCAGATAGACGCCAGGGGTTTCCGGTACGATGCCGAGGAGTTCCATGAAGGCATTGATGGCGAAATTGTGGTGGCGCACCTTCGTCTCTAAGGGCAGCGATTTGCTGGTCTCGATGCCAAACGCCGGAATGCCGCATTGAAAGAGGGCATAGTAGGTTGCGGATTTACGTTGTTCCGGATGGAGGGTATCCGTGTTCCGGGTGCGGTGATTGTTGAAATGGAACCGATGCCCCGGCTCCTCGATGTAGCGATTGATCTGCTCCGCCACGTGCCGCGCCATATCCCCGAGATGCAAGGTCTTGCCCGTCTCCGGAATGGTGTACGTCTCGCTATCGGAAATGATGGATTGGCCAAAACGATTGGGATTTCTCATGGCGCTTTCCCATTTCTCGGAGAAAAATCCGGAGCCATCGTGGAGATTGAGGAGACAGTCGCTTTCTGAGATCAGTTCCTTGAGTATAGCCACAATTTTTGCCTCGTAGTTTATTTCCGAGGTTTCGGCAAATTGCCGGTTCATGTCCTCGTTGATCTGACGACGATTGAGCAGAATGGAATAAAAGTTCGCCCTGGGCACTACAATGAGCTTTCCTTTGGCCAGCGCCATATCTGCGTACAGGTCTGCGGAGAGAAATCCACCGGGTTCGTTCCCCTGGATGCCTCCTATGAGAAGCAAGGTTTTGCCCGGCTCTTCGCCGTATATCCTGTACACGTGGAGTTCGTAATCCGTCCCCTGAAAGAAGAGATCGTGGGTTCGCTTACCCCATCCGCTACCGGGGGTCAGGAAAAGGATAATCAGGAGATACAGCACCATTCCTATCGGTCTTATTCGGGAGTTCCTGAATGTAAGAAATAGACGCATGAGATGCCGCCTCATCTTGTGTTTTTGTTTGTCGCAGAGATGCAGTAGGTGCAAAGCATCTTGCGTGAAACGTGAAACGGAAAACGTGAAACGTAAGACGGGACCGGAGACTGGCAGGAAGTACCTACTCACCAATCACCAAGCACCAGTCACCAATCACCAAACGCTACGGTTTCCGCGTCTTTGCGAGGCATGCTCGAAAAATCACAGCGCAAATCTTAGTGTGAGAG
>JAUWMS010000324.1 GCA_030613045.1 Candidatus Latescibacterota bacterium
CGCTGAGCCCCCCCCAATCCGAAATCCCCAATCCGAAATCAAGCGGCTCCATATTTCTTTAGAAACGCAGCCGCCTCCCGCTCCTCGGAAACATCCGCCCCGGACAAAATGACGATTCCTTCCGCGGATCCGATCTGCTCCACGAGCGTATCGAGCGTTTTCATATCTCCCCAGAGCTGAATGCGCTTCCCTGCGTCATGGATCTTCCGATAGACTTCGGGCCATTCCTCATATCCGGGTTGCCCGGCGCCCGGAATCCACTGCACGCCCTTGAGGTCCTCGATCTCCAAAAGCGAATCGAGATGGGCAAGCTGGCCCGGTCCGTCCATATGATAGAAGGGATTGGCCAGTTTTTTGCACGAAGCGGCCAGCTCCGGTTTCACGAACTCGTCGAACATATCCGTGCTGATCATGTAGCAAAAATCGCATTGCAGCATATAATACGGCGCTTCGGAGAAAATCGGAGTCCACGCGGTATAACCCGGATTTACGGGCTGAAGAACCCTGTTGATCTCCTCGAAATACCGCCACCACATGTCGTGCGCTTCCCACGTGAGCCGTTTGACCTCATCCGGAACGTCGTACAGATCGAGGAGCAATTTTTCCCCGGGCCGGAACGTGGACAAAACGTCGAGGTTTCCCCCCAGATCCGTCATGCCCAGCTGGACAACTCCCTCCCAGCGCTCCATCGCGGCCCGACAGACCGCCTTAACCCTGTCGAACCACACACTTCCGGGGACGTATTGAAACCGAAACTCGGCGATCTCTTTGTCTTCCACCGGATGGAACCAGCACGTGGATTCGCCTTTCTCGAGCGCAGCCCCCAAAAACGCGGCCACCACGCCGGCGCCGAAGTTCGGCCAAACACACGGAAAGGCGTCTCCCATAAATTTGGAGCAGGAGAGGTCATAATCCCACCGATCTACAATCGCCTCCGGGGAGACGGAGAAATCGTAAAACGCGGCAAAGCCGTGACGCGGCAGCGCGGGTTCTGGACGTCCGGGATCGCATCCGGTCAGGGTCATCTGGATCAGCGGACGCTTCAGATCGCCCGCCCACCAGTGTCTGGAATCTTCTTTGATCTTTCCCCAACGAGTTGCGTCGAAATCAATGGACATGGGTAGTCCTCCGGGGAAAATGGGGTTGAGTCACTGTGCCAGATGCAAAGCAATTAGCGTCTCGGTAAGATCATGCACAAAGCGGCGATACGCCGGAACCGCCTGCAATCGCTTCAAACTAACGTGTCGAGCCAATGGCTCGTAAAATTTGTCTAAATTGATCCGTCGACTCCGGCGTCGGCGATGTATTAACGCATTTTGTATAGCGCTTCTGAGTGTTTGCTTAGGGTCAGAGTCTGCTTCAACCTGCTTGGGGCGCTGGGGTATTCCCAATGCGCCGGCATCGAGGTTTGTGCCAATGACGCTTTGCAGAGCCTCAAGATCAGCCAGCATCCATGCCTCAGTCATTCGGACAGGAACGATCCCTACCAATTGTTCGCAAACCTCATCCCCGGCTTCCCGAGCTAAATCAAAACCGGGTTGAATTCGTTCACGCATCGCCCGATCCGGCGTGGGATAGTCGGCATCCGCATGGACCACCAGGGCATGATACCCCGCCGCTTGACGCGCCGCTCCCAGAATACGATCAGCCCGGCTTGAGGAGGTTCGCCCTTTGAAATCTAAAACAATGGGATCTAATACATCAACAACGCTTTGCCCGCGCTCGATGAGAATTTGCTCAGCCGTGCGCTGAATGATGATAGGCAGGAAACGCTCGTCGATGCGTCCCTCAGCGTAAACTGCCAAAACCAGTGTATTCATGGACGATTCTCCGCTTTGGTTCCAGGCGGGATCTCACCAAAATCGGTGGTGTTCAGATACTCAATCACCTGACCCACCGTATATTTTTCCTCTTGGGCATTTATGCCTAAATCCATTTTAAGCTGCGGAGTAGGCTGCACAGGAACAATTCTTGTGATTCGTTGCGGTGGACTGGCCGGATCGGATGAAATATGCGTGACCATATAAGCAAAAAACAGATTGGGCCATACCATGGGTTGACCGACCAGAACGGGGGAGTGGGTATTGACCAACAACTGACGCAGTGGTTCGTTTGTTTGCTCCGGGTCCGAAAAATCCGTTGCAAGTTCGCTCAACACATCAACCAAATTTTTGAGGCGGAAAGGATGAACCCCATTCTCCGGTTCTTCAAAACAAAGCACCCCCCGATGTTGCGGGTCATCCTTGAGCGCCACCAAGGCCAAAGCGCGAAGGGTGCCATCGGACAGCACGCGCGAAGAAAACGACCGTCCATCCTGAGTCTCGGCATGGATAAGATACTGGTCATGAACTCGATCCGCTTCAACCTCTACATCCAAAATTCCCGGCACAAGATTAGCCAAGTCCCGCGAAATGTCGCTGAGAATAAAGGAATCTTCGGCTTTCATACGGGCCAGCGCAGTCGGGAGGTTGCTTCCATCCGGAGCGATAAACGGCTGGGCCAGCATTGAACTGGGTTGCCGCAGCACCTCCGGATTGAGATGCAAAAATTTCCAGGACCGCATCTCCTCGCGAGCAGCAAAGGCGTGTGGGAACCCGGCATTGATCACCCCACTCAAAACAGTACGTTCCATCCTTTCAGCTACACTGGCTTTGCGCCCGCCGTGACCATCCTGATGAAGTTGAATCGTCGCAGTGCTTTCCTCTGGCTCCATCGAGATAAATGGCACACGCCCCCCCCTGAGCTTTGGCATCCAGTTTTTTTCAGAGAGCTCGTAGCGTTTCAGCCATGCATCGCTGCCTCTCCGGATTGGTAGAAGCTGTTCTTTGTTCACGTAGAGGCGGTCTAACCCATGTTCATCCGTACGGCGAACAATTTCCAATTCGTAACGCAATCGGGTGTATTTCAAGTCAGCCTGTGTACCCCAGCTATCCTGTACCCGGCGTTCGACCAAGATTTCAGCAGTTAGCCGCATCCGGTCCATAGACCGACCATCCGGAAGCGTGGTGAACAACTCACCGGCTTCCCCTCGAAGATCCTGAAAAGCCGAACGCAAATCAGAGTCTGCCAACCGTGAAAGCAGACGGAGTGCATCGAACAAGTTGCTTTTTCCTGCCCCATTTGGACCGACAATCACCTGAAAAGGGGCGAATTCGAGCTTGAAATCCCGAAAGGTTTTGAATCCATCGAGTTCAATTCGAGTAATCATAGTCTATACCCTTTCTCAAAAAATTTAGGGGGATAAGCGCCGCGGAGACGCAAAACTCACGGAGAAAACCATAAAGAGAAAGGAGGAGAAATTTATCTTGTTACAAGAGGAAAACGATTGAGGGGCACTCTATCCAAATATACACTTATGATACGATCCGGTCAATCTCTTTTTTTAGCAAATCGCATTTATATGCTTGACATCCCGTCCTTTCTTTCATACCTTATCGTCCAATTTTTCACTTCCGCCCGATACCCCTTTTTTGCACCGAGCCTTTTTCGAGGTTTCCTCTGTGCCTTTGTGCCTCTTTCCCTGGAATTAAGATAAAGGAGCGCCGTTGGAAGGAACACCCAAATACTCCAAACGACAAACCATCAAAGGCCTGCGCCGGTTCCTTTATGTGGGAGGATTCTGGGGCGGGTATTCCCAGATCGCGATGGTGATCGGCCCCATCTTTACGGGATATGCGCTGTGGCTGGGATTGACCGAAGCGCACATTGCCAGCATCGCCTCCGTCTCCGCGCTCGCGGGGCTGATTCAGCCTTTCTCCCTGCTCCTCTCGAACCGCGTTCGCAACAAGAAACGCTTCATGGTCGGCATCGGGTTCGCAGAGGTCAGCCTGGTGATGTCCGTGGTGACGATCCCGCTTTTTGTGCCCGACGGATTCCGGATGCCCGTGCTGATCGCTATAATCCTGGTGGGAACCATGATGGGACACACGGTCTCTCCGATCTTCAGCGGATGGATAGCCACGATGATCCCGGAGAACATTCGGGGCCGCTATCTGAGCAAACGGATGATCGTGGTAACCTTGGCGTCCATCGTCGCGGGATATGGAGCGGGCCGATTTCTCGATATCGTGCCCGGGTACCGGGGATTTTCCGTGCTTTTTCCCTTCGGATTTTTGATGGGGATCGGGGGGTACCTGATGCTTCCGGGGGTCGCGTTCCACGAACAGGCGGAAAAGCGGAAGGCCCCGGGCTTGCTGCAAATGATGCGCGCGCCTTTCCACACCCCGAATTTTGCGCGCTTTATGATCTTCTATACCTCGTGGCACTTCATCGCGATGCTGGCCATCCCCTTCTTCAGCGTCTTTATGCTCAAAACGCTGTCCATCCCGTATTCCACCGTGGCCATCTTCAACAACCTCGCGCTCGTGATGCAGATCGTGGGCTATCGCTTCTGGGGCGGCATCGCGGACCGGTATGG
>JAUWMS010000463.1 GCA_030613045.1 Candidatus Latescibacterota bacterium
GATATCAGCGCGTTGCGTGCGGTGCGCGGAGATCTCATCGCGGCTATCCGGAAGGCGCGGATTCCGTACGCGGATGCAGGCGACACGCTGACCGTAAAGGCAACGGCGGCTCCCACGACGCCCGCGGACTTTGCGCACGGAACCGAGGGACGGTTCTATTTTCAGTTTCAGCTCGAATGGTCTCCGGTTGATAAAGTGCAGATTGGCGATACTCTTCGCTTCATGTTCCGCGATTTTTTCTCCGACGCATGCACCTTCCTCGAACATTCCATCGAAGCGCCTACCAGCGGCGGGACGAAGGTGATCCTGACCGCCGAAGACGTGAACCTCGCGCCCTCCTCCTATCACGTGCGGGTGGATGTGATGCGCCAGGATCAGTCCCTTTCCCCGATTGCGCCCGGCGCTTGTCAGATTTACGTGGCGCGCGAAGGGGAATCCCCGAAGCACCTGCTTGCCAGCTTCACCGCCTCGCGGATGGCTTATATGTGGGATGAGAAGCAGGGCCTGTATTATCACATGCTTCCGGGAAATATGTCGCAGTCGGGCGATCCGTTCGATCCCGAATCCCGTCCGATCTATGAGCGGGCGCTACGTCTCGAGATCGCCCGGTTGCGGTTCGATGGCTGGACGGGGCGTCATCCGATGGCGGTGTGCGTGCCGGAAGCGCAGCACGACGGGGGCAGCGGCATGTTGCGCGCGGCCGGGGCCTTCCGAAAGATGGGGGAGACGGAAAGAGCCTGCTTTTGTGAGCAAGCGGTAAAGCGGATTGTCAGCGCGGTGCTGGCCCGAAAGATCGAAACGCACGAGAACGGAGCGGCGGGCATGACCTTTTATGGACCGCGTCAGCAGCATGGCATTTTGCACAAGCTGCTTTGCGATGCGTGCCTGTATTTCCGGGACGTGGTCGGCGATAAGGGCTATGCCAAAACGCTCTACGAACCCATCCGCTTGATCGGGGCGCATCAGATGGCGCAGCCGAACGAACTCGGAGCTTCGGAAGGGAAGGTGTACGACGGGCGTGTTCTGGTGGGCCTGGCCACGTATTGCCTCACCGAACGTGCGCTAAGCGGTGCGTTCAACAAAGACCATGTGGACACGGTATTGGATTTTGCATCGAGGATGAGTGAGCACACGGTGCTACACGAGGGCTGGCACGACAACGAGGGCATGGAGGGCCACGATGGGTATGGGACGATGAACGCGCTTTGGGCGCTTTTGCCCGCCCGGCGGATTGCGCTGGAGACCGGTCACGAGGATCTGGCGGAGTCCCTGAAGAATGGGATTTGGGCGGCTTTCGATTTTTTGGCCCGGACGAACGGCGGCATTACGGGACATACCCAGTGGATTCCTTCGCGCCACGGATGCTGGTGTGCGGGGGATACACATGAGATGCTCGATGAAATGGAGCGCCAGTTCGGCGCGCATAAAATAGTAGCTTGGTATCGGTTGCATCTCTGTGACCGGGATATGGCCTATTTCGTCAAATTGACCTCCATGTATGGAGAAACGTCTTCTCTCGGAAGCCGCAATGCGTTGTCGGCCTATCTGATGGAGTGCGAGGAATATAAGGCAATGAATAATGAGCAATGAACAATGAGCAATACCCCGTCCAACCACATTTTACCGCAAAGGCGCAAAGAACGCAAAGGAAAAAGAACAGATAGCAGATAGAGGTCACCCTCTCGTTCCCACGCTCTGCGTGGGAACGCAACCTTGACGCTCAGCGTCTCCGAGAAGTTTTCACCTTCGTTGGATCGGGATTTTGTAATCCCAATCCCAAACCACCTGTTTCCCAAAGTCTATTCTTGGCGGGTCCAATAATGAAAGCCCTCGGAGGTTTGCTCTGACCTCCGAGGGCTTGTCAATCCACCCATTCAACCTTGACGGATCGCTCCTTCCCATGCGAGGGTGTGGGCACGAGGCTTCGGGAGGCGCTTCCTTATCTAGTTCAAAGCAGATTCTTCGAAATCCCCCTCCGTTTCAGAATTTTGTCCAACTTTTCCAAACTTCTCCCCAGCGTCGGCCCGATGCTTCCGATGGGGAGGCCCAACGTCCGGCTGATCTCCCGATACGACAGATCCTCGTAGAACCGGCATTCGATGATGGCACGCGCGGTCACGTCGTTTAGTTCTCTCAGCGCGTCGCAAAGGGCCTCGCGGCGTTCGTGGGATGAGAGTCTCCGGTCCGGAAGCGGTTCCTTATCCTCGATCTCGGGAGGTTCCTCCGGCGTCGCGCGCTCTTTTCGGGATCGTATCAGATTAAGGCACTGCCGCCACGTGATGCTTACGATCCACGCCCGCAGTTTTTCCTTATCCCGCAAGGTATCCAATTTTTCAAAGATCGTCTGAAAGGCCGTCTGATAGATGTCCTCCGCGTCCTCCATGACCAAACCACACCGTTTCAGTGGAATCGAATAGATCAGATTGCTGAAGCGATGCACCAGCTCCTCCCAAGCGTTGCGTTCGCTTCGCAGGCAGGCGGCGGTAAGCTGGTGGTCTGAGTAGGATTGATAGTTGGGCGTAGAGGTTGGCATGGCGTCTTTGGTGACTGGTGATTGCTCAGTGGTTAGTGGGGAGTGGGGAACGTAACCCGTAATTGGTAATCATGGTCCAACCAGACTTCTTTTCGATGCGCCCACCGAAGCCTCTTCGGGGATTTTGATTTCCCCGGTCCGGCGGGTTACGGGATCATAACGGAAAGTCCCGGATAGGTAGAAATCGGTTCCGCCGCCGCATTTGGGGGCGCTACGCCGGAATTCGTATCCAAATCCTTCTTCGTCGTAGTACCAGACTTCAAACCAGTAGGGGCCTCCGCCGCCCTGAAGCATTTCGTCCGGTTCCCCATACGCGGCCCGGATCTGCTCCCGGTCATCCACCGAGCTTCCACAGCCGAAGAGGAGGACGGCCCAAAGGAAGGCGCACAGGAAGGTTCGGGGACGAAGGATTTGTTTAAGTGGGTTCATCTCGCCAACTCCGCTTTCTTCCAGTAGTCCGGGAATTCGGTGATGAAGGCCTCCATCGGGGTGGCCCGGAGGGCGTTAAACCCACCCCACGTCCAACTCAACAGTCCCGGTCTTTCCGTGATCGTCTCGAAGACCTGACTTCTCGCCCGATCCATCAGGGGCGCCTCCACGCTCAGGATTTC
>JAUWMS010000275.1 GCA_030613045.1 Candidatus Latescibacterota bacterium
TGCCATCTCTCTTCTTTCTTTTTAATTCTGCCTTCTTTATTCTGTCTTCTTCCTGCTTAATTCTGACTGCTGCCTGCTGACTTCTGGCTTCTGACTTCTGACCTCTGACTTCTGACCTCTGACTTCTGGCTTCTGATTCACCGGTCAACCAGTCCTTTAGGTCTTCGCCCTGATTTTCCTGAAGAGGAGAATCCCTCCTACTGCTGTGATCACCCCTACCGCATCCGCGATAAAATCGTACACACTGGAAGTCCGACCCACCACAAAAAGCTGATGGACCTCGTCCAGCGCGCCCCATCCCACACCCACAACGAACGCGGGAACTGAGCGTCCCCGAAAAGCGTGAACTAACAAAATCCCGAAGAGGGCAAATACCCCAAAATGAGCCGCCTTATCCCAAGACAGCAAATCCAGCGACGGAGTCGGCACTTTGTTCAGCGAGGATACAAAAAAAATGATGCCCGCCCAGACAAATGCAGGCAATTGGAATCGTACAAACGAACCCTTCATAATCCGCCCCTTTGCAATGAGCAATGAAGAATGAGTATTAAGAAAACGTGTTCATCGCTCATTACGCGAAACACACGTCCCGCTCCCCAACCGCGATCTCACCCACCCTGTACACGCGCTCCCCTTCCCTTTCCAAAATCCGGCGCGCCTGCTCTGCCTCCTCCGGGGCCACAACAAGCACCATCCCGACGCCCATGTTGAACGTCCGAAACAACTCCTTCGCCTCGATGCGTCCAATCTTCTCCAACAGACGGAAAATCGGAGACACCGGCCAACTTCCCAGCCGAATGTGCGCGGATGTCCCCTCCGGCAGAATCCTCGGGATGTTGTCGCTCATCCCGCCGCCTGTGATGTGCGCGATCCCCTTCACCGTCATCTGCTTCATCAGGCTCAACACCGGCCCCGCGTACGACCGGTGCGGCCGAAGCAACTCCTCCCCCACCGTGCAGCCCAATGCCTCCACGAAGTCATCCGCCGTCAGTCCCTCGACCTCGAAAATCAGTTTCCGCGCCAACGAATAGCCGTTCGTATGCAACCCATCCGAGCCAAGCCCCAACAGCACGTCCCCCGGACGAATCGTCGAACCATCCACGATCCGCGGCCGGTCCACCATCCCTACGATCATCCCGGCCAGATCGTATTCCCCCGGCTGATAGAATTCCGGCAACTCCGCCATCTCTCCGCCGAGAAGCGCACAGCCCGCCTGCCGACATCCCGCGGTCATCCCCCGGATCAGATCCACGGCCACGTCCTCCCGGTGCTTGCCCATCGCGAGATAATCCATAAAAAACAGCGGCGCCGCCCCCTGGGCCAGAATGTCGTTGATGCAGTGATTCACGATGTCCAACCCAACCGTGTCGTGCTTGTCCATCATAAACGCCACCTTGAGCTTCGTGCCTACCCCATCCACACTGGAAACCAGAACCGGCTCCGTGTAATCCCGCCATTTCGGAGCGAACAGCCCGCCGAACAACCCAATATCCGTTAGCACCTCCGGCGAGAAAGTGGTGCGCGCCAAGTCCCGGATCCGGCGCGTCGTCCGGTCCTGCGCATCTATATCCACTCCGGCGGCGGCGTAGGTCAGGCCGCTGTCCGCAGCTAAGTCTGCTTTCTCATTTTTTGGAGTCTCTTTCATGGGAATCCTCATTTCTGAACAATTTGCTTGACTATACGCACTGCATCTTCGGCTATGCTCAGTGCCTGCTTGGCGTCGGCTTCATCGAATAGCTCCCACGGCGTTCGCCGTCCGATCTCATCGCCATAATCGCTCTGGACGTGCACATCGGGGCCAAGAAGTTCAGCACATTGGGCCACCCGCTCTACCTGCTGACCGATGGGCTCCGGAAAATGGCCACGATCCAACGCCTCCCGCAGCAGAACAGCCGGTTTGTGCGTGCGTCCCACGGGCCCAAGAATTGCCAACAGGGCTTTCGCGGCGTTTTCAGCCACCAACTGGCTATTATCCACGCACGAACGCCAGCGCCGGGAAGCAAAGTCCTGATGAGCTTCCTCAAAAAAACCCTCCACCAGCCGAATCCGAAACTGCGTTTCCTCCGAAACCCGCATCACTATTTCTCCCACTCCAAGGCCCACGGGCCAGCGGGAACTTTCTCCCACCGCCACACGTCGCCTGCTTCGGTGTGCTCCCGATAAAGCCCCATCTTCTTAATCAGCTGTCGCAGAGCGGCCATCCGCTCAGCGGCGTACCCACGTGAATCGTAAAGAATCTGCCCATCTAACGCGATATCCAGGTAAAGGGAAGGCAGATGGGCCTCAAACTCTTCGGGAGTCTTCGCTCGCACCGAGACAGTCCCCCGGCAGCCGATGGGCAGCAGCCTCCTGAAAGAGAGATAGCGTTCAAAAGGCTTTTCCGGAAGCCCTTCGGCGATGACCAACAGATCCCAATCGCTTTCATCGGATGCATCCCCGCGCGCCCTGGAGCCAAAAAGGATGACCGCCACGAGATGTTCCGCGAGCTTCCTCTGTATCACGGATACTACTTGCTCAGAAATGCCCTGTTCGACAAATTTTGCATCCATCCTATTCAACCCTCAGTCTTTTTTCAGTTTCCGTGGATCGTTGCATATCCCGAAGATAGACACTTTCAAGTATGCTTTTCTTTACATTAAACAATTTTCATTTTGCTCTTGTTATGTTCCTTCTCAGGGAGTCAGAATTCAGGAGTCAGAATTCAGAATCCTGCCACAAACTTTTTTCTCCTGACTTCTGACTCCTGACTCCTGACTTCGAGACGAAGAGGCACAAATTTACAAGAACATTTCGAAAATTACTTAAGTGCCTCACTCATCACGTCGAGTTTTTCCCTTACTTCATCCGGAATTTCTTCGGGGAGCATCTGCGCCACAACTTGATAATATTCATTCTTCGTCAACGGCACCCCTGCCGCCTCAAAAAAACCGGGCAACAACGTCTTGCTGGCGGGCGTGGCATTTAAGTAATCATGGTCAGCCAGGGGATCTCTATAGACCGCCGGAGGGAGTTGGTTCTTTAAGTAATCCAGCCCCCTTTCCGCAGAGTCCATCGTAAATAAATCAGGCATTGCTCCTCTGACAAATCGAGCCAATGCCTCGGGATGCACCAAGTAGCTTTCCGCTTCGTAGCGTCTCCAACGCATAATGGTCAAACCGTCAGCCAACACCTCATGCTCCGAAAGTTGACGATGGTCTCCATCCAAAACTAAAACCCCATGAATGTCCGGTTTCACCGCCTGCAATGCGAAAAAATGACTTTTTGCCTCACGCGGATGCCTGCCTTGATTATTGTGCCAGAAAGGGCTTTGGGCAAAAAAATGACAGGCTGGGTGTTCAAGAACCCTTGCCCATTCGCGCAACAAGTTCAGATCGGTCTCCCCCTCTACATACAGCACCCCGGGGGCTTGTTCGGCCATTAAGAGATCTTGACTGGTCAGACGTTTCAGCGCCTCACGAACTTGTTCACGTTCAAAGTCAGCCATCAATTTGTGCGGATGCTCAAAAAACGAAACGATCTTCTCCGGGGAGGTGCCATCTACCAATACTTCTGAATGGGTTGCAATAAGCAACTGGCAACCACGACGGCGAGCAATCTCCCGAAGACGGTCGTACACCTGTTTTTGTAAAATCACGTGCAAGTGGGCGTCTGGTTCGTCAAGGAGCAGTATAGATGCCGGTCGTGCATAGAAGAATCCAAGTAGCATAAGCACCTGCAAAAAACCACTTCCCGCACAGGAAATGTCTAACTTCGGCAAGCTGCGTGATCTTCCTTTATTCGAAACACCCGGCTGGTACTCACATACAATAAAGGGGCGACCTTCATAGACAGGAGGCAAAAGACGATAACCAAACATTTCCTCTATCTCTTTGCACAATTGCTTCCATTCCTCCGGGTTCTCCCGGTTCACTTCCAGCAGTAAGTTGCGCAAAATGTCACCCGGCTTCCCCTGGCCTATAAGCAAGTCTTGATACGCTCTATCGTAATGAGTTTCCTCTGCTCCAATACCTGAGAAGGGAGGCACGTGTACCACTTGTGTGTTTCTTATGGTTTCCAGAATGGGTTCCACAGGCGTCTCTTCCGCAGGTCTGACGTGAATCAGATCAGGATAGCGGTAAGTAAACTCCAAAGATAGAGACCAATCGCCTTTTGCCCCCTTTCCCTTTACCTCTATCTCCAGTAGGCGGGGCGTTCCAAGGTTCTGCCCCTCTTTTAACTCCTCTTTGTAGAGCGCCGTGGAACGATCCGTCCACAATAAATTCATTTCCCGCAGCGGGATAGAGGTAAAAGCCTGTCGGGTAATGGCTACTCCTGTGCGTTTTCTGGCTTTGGACCCGGATTCGGGACCGCGCTCCGCGATCCATCTTCGCAGCGCCAAATCCCAAACGGCTATGGCCTGAAGTAACGTAGTTTTTCCCGTATTATTCGGACCAACCAAAATAACGCTTTCCGAGACATTGAAAATCTCTTCCCGAAATCGCTTGAAGTAACGGAGGGTTACCTGTTCAATCATTTTCCGCCCTTTTCTTTGTAATTTGGTACTCCCAACGGCACCGTCCTCACGACCGCTCAACCTCCCGGATCACCGCCTCCACCAAAGCCTCCACATCCAACCCATACATCTTATAGAGCGCATCCGGGGTTCCGGAAACGCCATACTCCGCGACCCCCATCCTTCTGAATCGCGTGTGATGAAGCCCCTGCTCGGCGATCACCCCGGCCACGATGCTCCCGAGTCCCGTGTGGACGTTGTGATCCTCGTACGTGATCACCACGCCCGTGTTCGCCGCCTCCCGGATGGCCTCCACGTCGGGCGCACTCAGACAGGACAGATTCAACACCTTCACGGAAAAATCCTTTTCAGCCAACCGCTCAGCAGCCTCGA
>JAUWMS010000566.1 GCA_030613045.1 Candidatus Latescibacterota bacterium
GAGCCAGTTTCTCGAAATCCAATTCTACGGTGGGATCGCCGGAGAGCGTCTTTCCGGTGCCGGGATGATCCTGATGGCCGGTCATGGCGGTGGTCCGATTGTCCAAAATGATGATGGTGACGTTTGTGCGATTATACACCGCATCCACCAGTCCTGTAATGCCGGAGTGCACGAACGTGGAATCGCCGATGACGGCCACGGTTTTTTTGGAGTGTTCCGCTCCGAGGGCCTTCTCCATCCCGATCGCGGTTCCGATGCTGGCGCCCATGCAGATGCACGTATCCATCGCCGAAAGCGGAGGAAGCGCGGACAGGGTGTAGCAGCCGATGTCGCCGGTGACGGTGAGCTTCAGTTTCTTCAGCACGTAGAAAAGCCCCCGATGGCCGCAGCCCGCGCAGAGGACCGGAGGCCGGGCCGGAAGGGAGGCGGCCGGTTCACGGACGATCTCCTCGCCGGAAATCCCCGCCCGGATGATCTCCGGAGAAAACTCTCCGGTCCGGGGCAGCACGTCTTTTCCGATCACCTCGATGCCCAGGGTCTTGATTTGATCCTCGAGGAAAGGTTCCAGTTCTTCTACGACATATAATCTCTTCACCGATTTTGCGAAGTCCCGGATGCGCTGCCGCGGGATCGGATAGGCGAGTCCCAGCTTGAGGAAGGAGGCCTGAGGGAAGACGTCTTTTGCGTAGTGATAGACCACGCCGCCGGCGATGATGCCCATATCCGGGTCGTTCATCTCGACTCGATTCTCGAAAAAAGTGTCCGCGAAGGATTCCAGTTTCTTGCGGCGCTCCTCCACGAACACATGCCGCAATCGGGCGTGGCCCGGAACCATCACATACTTGCGCGCATCCTTTTCATATCCCATTCCCTCGACGGAAAGCGGTTCCCCAAGCTCCACGATGCTCTTGCCGTGACACACCCGCGTGGTCATCCGAATCATCACCGGGGTGTCGAATTCCAAAGAGAGGTCGAAGGCGATGCGCACGAAGTCTTTGGCCTCCTGGCTGTCCGAAGGCTCCAACATGGGAATCTTGGCGAGCCGGGCGTAGAAGCGATTATCCTGCTCGTTTTGCGAGCTGTGCATACCGGGATCGCCTGCCGAGATCAGGACCAGTCCGCCGCGCACGCCCACGTAGGAGAGCGTCATCAGGGGATCGGCGGCTACGTTGACGCCCACGTGCTTCATCGCGGCCAGGGCGCGCACGCCCGCCAGGTTGGCCCCGATGGCCACTTCGAGGGCCACTTTTTCGTTGGGCGACCACTGGGATCGGATGCCTTCGTACGTGGTTAGATTTTCCAGAATCTCCGTGCTCGGCGTGCCCGGATAGGCCGCGGCCACCTGCACCCCGGCTTCGTACGCTCCTCGCGCAATGGCTTCGTTGCCCGAAAGAATGACTCTTTTCATAGGGAATAGACCTCCTGTTCGATTTGGACATGCATTTGTGAAAGCGAGAGATAACGGTTATCATCCAGATAAAAATAAAGCAAATGGCCCCATAAGTCAACCCTTTTTTATGGGTGAAGGCGCATTTGGGGGAAGATATTTTGAGAAGCGGCGCGGTGTTTTAAGACGAGGTTCCCTTGCGCTTGGGATACGTTGTCCAAAGGGATTTCTTATTGACTATCGGACGCGCTTTTGCTATATTCAACGGGCAGGGGTCAGGGGCCAGGGACCAGGGACCAGGCAGGATGTTTTTGGGAGCGCGGCGAGTTTGCTGAAAATAGAAAATCAGGCATAACGGCAAAAAGAAATAGGCACAAAGGCACAGA
>JAUWMS010000435.1 GCA_030613045.1 Candidatus Latescibacterota bacterium
AATGCGCGATTCGGGACCTATTGACCAAATGGAGCAAGTGAGATTCTATACCCCCTCACTTTGGAGTTTTCCTTTCCCGAGCCTGCGAGAACTGCACCGCAGAGACCGAAAAGATCGCAGAGAACCGCGAGCGTTTTGGCCATGCTTGCTCTGCGCACTCTGCGTGCTCTGCGGTCAAAAAAGAAAAAACTGAAGGTGAAGCGGTATACCGCCGAGTTTCTCACTTTCTCACTTTCACCCCGTCCCACTTTCATGAATCGGGAACGATGAGAAATAAATATCGTCGTATACATTGCATCGCTCATTTTATCGGCAATCTCCTGAGCATATTCGGTCCGATTCTTTTGCTCCCGCTGATCGTAGTTTTCATCTATTGGGGGCAAAAGGGAGACGGCTGGATCACGGTGCTCGCTTTTGTCATCCCCGCTTCCATTTCCTTTGCGCTGGGGTTGATCCTGCGAAATGCGTTCAAGCCCAAAACGCTCGATACCACGGGAGCGATGCTGATATGCGGGGTAAGCTGGCTTTTGGTCTCCGCGTTGGGAGCGGTGCCTTTCATACTGGGGAACCATTCAAACTACCTCGATGCCTACTTTGAAGCGATGAGCGGCTTTACGACCACGGGCATCACCATGTTTTCGGGGTTGGATGAGCTGCCCAGGAGCATACTCTTCTGGCGCGCGCTTACCCAATGGCTGGGCGGGATAGGCATTCTCTCCTTTTTTCTCGCCATCACGTTTCGAGCGGGCGGGGCGCACCATATCTTCGGCGCGGAGAGCCACAAGATCTCTTCCGGCAGACCGGTTCCCGGATTGTTCCATACCGTTTGGATCCTATGGGGAATCTATGGGCTGTTCACCGTGTTGGCTATGGGAATTCTTGCCCTTGAAAAAATGCCCGTTTTCGACGCAGTGTGCCATGCCCTTACGGCGTTATCCACCGGCGGTTTCTCTCCGCACGATAGCAGTATCGAATATTACATGCTGATCGGACATCCCCATTACCGATTGATCGAATACACGCTCACCTTCATCATGATGTTGGGCGGGATCAATTTTTTAGTTCATTACCGCGTGTTGACAAGAGACGTCAAGGCGCTCTGGGATAACCTTGAGATTCGGTATTGGTGGAGGCTTATCGCCGCGTTTACGTTCGTTATTGCGATGGATCACTTGCGCAAAGCGGGGGTGCTCGGTGCTTTGGTTTTGGATCCTCGGGCTGTGGACTTTGGGGCCTTGGAGCGCACATTCCGGTACACCTTGTTTCAGGTGATTTCTGTATTAACCACCACCGGTTTTGGGACCAAAGATATCGGGGCGGACTTCTTTCCCGCACTCTCCAAACAGCTGTTTCTGATTATGATGGTTATCGGTGGATGCGTTGGATCCACCGGAGGCGGCATTAAAGTGCTGCGAATCGTCATACTGAATCGGCTTATGTTCAGAGAACTTT
This sequence comes from Candidatus Latescibacterota bacterium, assembly GCA_030613045.1. Taxonomy (GTDB): domain Bacteria; phylum Latescibacterota; class 4484-107; order 4484-107; family 4484-107; genus 4484-107. The sequence continues at coordinate 1,453 of JAUWMS010000435.1, forward strand.
TCAAGTTACGGGTGTCAAAGAAAGCTTCCACGGCATTGGTGATAGACAAGCGCATGGTGCCGGACGAGGAAAGTCATCGCGTAGCGGCTCTGTTCTTCACGTGGATGACCCTCCTCGTATTGGGCGGCGGGATTACCGCGTTGTTTTCCAATCAAGGCCCCTGGGCTTCGTTTTCGGGGATGTTTTCCGCCCTGGGAAATATCGGCCCCTGTTACATTTCCGTGCAGGATATGATCCACATCCATCCGGTGGTGAAAGGCACGTATATCTTTGGTATGCTGGCCGGAAGATTGGAGATATTGCCTGTATTGCTCCTATTTTCAAGAAGAGCCTGGAGATAAGGCATGAGGTGTAAACAACGTTCTCATTTTAGCGTTGTTGGTTTTGTCGCGGAAAAATTCCCCGTGAAAGTGGGAACGTGGAAGGTCACTCCGTCACACCGTCGCTCTGTCTCACTTGGTCGATTCTCCTTTTATCGGACTGAATCGACTTCTTCCCTCTGCGATCTCTGCGTGCTCTGCGGTGAGATAGGAGCCTTATTTTATGTAAGCCTCGGGCCTAAATGGAAGGAGGTAACCCATGTACATTGTCATTGCCGGCGCGGGTATGGTGGGCAGTGCGCTTGCTCGTAAGCTGCTGGAAGCGAAGCATGATGTGGTGATCATTGATCAGAACAAAGAGACCTGCGACAAATTGTATGCTGAAACCGGAGTGATAGCCATCTATGGGAACGCGGCCCGCATTGAAATCCTGAATGAAGCAGCTATTGAAAAGGCGGACGTGGCCATTGCGGCAACGGGCAGCGATGCGGACAACCTGGCTTGCGCGATCCTGGCAAAGAGTTTCGGCGTGCCCCGGATCATAGTCAGAATGCGGAATCCCGCTTACGAAAAAGCCTATCGTCTCGCGGGGGTCACCTCGATTGTTCGCGTACTGGACCTGATGGTCAATCAGATGATTATGGAAATCGAGCAACCCAGGGTGCGGAGGATCGTGACCATAGGCGGCGGCAAAGCGGACATCTTTATGGTGATTATTCCCCAGGGCGCCAAAGTGGCCGGTCAAAGCGTCGAGGCGATTGCGAGACATCCAAAATTTCCGTCCCAGTGCGTTTTTATCGCGGTGTATAGCGAGGAAACAGAGGAATTCTCTATTCCGAGAGGCGAGCGCGTGATCCGGGAAGGCGACGAGGTCTTCCTGATTTCCACCGCCGAAGACATTAAGAAGGCCGCGGATTTTTTGACCGCGGGATAGAACAGAGGTGTGGACGAGGACTCGGACGGCATCGTCACTTCGGGATCGCTCCGCAACCACTATGTTGAAAAGGAACAATGCCCTTCAGGAAACGACATCGCGATACGAAGCGCCTTCGCTGGTTCGTGGGGATACAATCCGGCCAGCACGGCCGGTTGGTGGTATTTGCCGATTCCCCGATGGATCGCGCTCAAAAGGGGCACTTTCTTCTTGACTTTCGGAGGACACCTGCGTATTTTTGCGACACGTTTTTGCGTCGAATGAAGTGGGGACGTTCGTTATCGAATTCAGCCGGAAAGAGGTCTTTGCTCACCAAATTTCAGAACGAGAAAGGAGAACCGTTTCATGACTCCGAGAAAACGCTTTCGGGAGGCGCTGTTGTTCGGAACGCCCGATAAAGTACCTTTCAGCCCGGGAGGGCCGAGAGAATCCACGCTCGCTATGTGGCGCCAACAGGGGCTTCCCGAAGGGGCCGATTATTACGACACGTTGCTCAAAATTCTGGGCATCGCGCGCGAAGATTCGGGACCGCAGGTCAGCTTGGGCGTGTCCTTTCAGATGATCCCGAAGTTTGAGGAGAAGGTGCTCGAGCACAAGGATGGCCATTACATTGTGCGAGACTGGATGGGGGCGATTACTGAAATCTCCGATGAATACGAT
>JAUWMS010000078.1 GCA_030613045.1 Candidatus Latescibacterota bacterium
GGCTTCCTCCAGCCCAAAGCGATGCGTGATCAAGGTTCCGAAGCGTTCGGGATCGGAGAGGATCAGATCCATCGCCTGCTTGGTATGCCTCGTATGACTTACCCACACGCCCTGAAAATGCAGACTCTTCAACGCAATATCCTGATACAGATCCAACTCGAGCATGCCCACCGGCGTAGCGACGCCCACAGATAGATAGGCCCCTCCCCGGCGCGTCAGCGCCATCCCCTCTCGAGTCACCGCCGGATGTCCCACCGCGTCGATCACCAGATCCGCGCCGCGCCCATCCGTGCGATCCAGAACAACCTGCCTGCGTTCCTCTATGTTCAGGTTTTTTAGATTCAGCAGCGTCGTGGCGCCCATCGTCCGGCACATCTCCAAACGCTCTTGATCCAGAAGCCGGTCCGGTGCGCCCCCGATGACCACGATCTCCTTCGCCCCTCTTTCGCGCGCGAAAGCGACCGCGAAAATCCCCAACGGTCCCGGGCCCTGAACGACCACAACGTCTCCTGCCTGGGGAGGACACAGCTCGATTCCGTGCGCCATCGTAGCCCCGGAGCAGGAAGCCGGCACCAGTATGGCCGGATCCACCTCTTTCGGAATCGTGAAAATATCCGTTCCGGCGTCCAATACAATATACTCACTATAACAGCCGTTCAGAACCGTCGGATCGTGGATAGCGCGATGGATGCCGTACACCCAGCGTGCGGGACACAGGCCCGGCTGACCGGCCCGCGTGCACCAATAGCATTTCCCGCAGACCACGCCCCGGTTCCACAGAATCGCCTGACCGGGCTTGAGCGGTTCTCCTTCGACCGCCCGTTTCTCGCCCTCCACCTCCACGACTTCGCCGACGCCCTCGTGTCCCAGGATCATCGGTCGCGGAGTTCGGGGATCCTTGCCCGTCCACATGTGCACATCCGAACCGCAAATTCCGGCCGCGGTGATGCGCACCAAAACCTGGCCCGTTTCCAACTTCGGAATATCCAACTCCCGGGCTATCAGCGGCTCGTTGAACGCCTCCAATACCATGGCCCGCGCTTTTTTCGGCATGCGTTTTCTCCCTGTAAAGACGGTACCGCAAAGACGCAAAGAACGCAGAGAGGAGAAAGTGAGATAGTGGGAAAGTGAGAAACAGAAAAAAAACCTTTCACACTTTTCCACTCGTACGTTGTCACGGTGAGTTTCTACGCGAACCCTGCGTCTCCGAAGTGCTGATTTTTCCAAACATCTGCCTGATAATAATAAGGTTATCACGAGAAAACAACAATGAGCAATGAGCACTAACCAACCACCCCAATTTGGGAAGGGCGGAAGGGTATTGCTCATTGCTCATTATCCATTGCTCATTATTATTGCCCATTCCTCCTGAGCTTTTCGATAATTTTCCAACGTCCCGATGTCGAGGAGATACTCCCGGATCCGAAATCCGTACATCCGCCCGATCAGACGCGGCAGCACATCGTGGCCCAGATCCAGCGGCGTCCGGTCGGATAGAAAATCGAACAAGCCGGGTTGCGCCACAAAGATCCCCGCATTGGCCAGGTTGCTTTTCGGATGCGCCGGCTTTTCCACAAAATGCACGATGCGTGCTTCGGAGTCCAACGCCACGATCCCGCACTGACGCGGCGCCGAGGTCTCGAACAGCCCCATCGTCACGATCCCGGGATGAGATTGATGAAACGCCGCCAGCGCGTTCAGATTCGCATGGGTCAGATTGTCCGCGTACAGAATGAAAAATGCGTCCTCTCCCTTCACAAAGTCCCGATTCGCACGGAGTGTCCCCGCGCTCCCGAGAAGCTCCGGCTCGTATGTGACGGAGACCCGAACGCCCTCCACCGATCGAACATACGCCCTCACCTGATCCGCGAGGTGGTGCGTATTGATCAACACCTCCTCGATTCCGTGGCGGCGAAACAGATCGAACCAATGCGCCAGCAAAGGCCGGCCACAAATCGGCACCAGGCACTTGGGCGTGGTCTCGGTCAGGGGCCGCAGTCGAGTCCCTTCGCCTGCTGCGAGAAGAAAAGCTTTCATGCGGTCATTTCCTGAATTTCAAAGATTTCAAAGATTGCCAAAAGCGGATCGCTGAACTTTCGAGTGGAACTGAACGCTAAGACGATTTTCCGGAGGTGTTGTAGGATGAGGTGAAGATCGCGAGAAGTTCCTGGCATTCTTCGTAAGCGCACTTGACCTGCGTCCAGGGAAACAGTTCAGCTTCGACGAGGACCTCGCCCAATACGCGGTTTCACTGGCTTCTTTCATGCAGATCCCGATTTTGTTCCTGAAATCCGCTTTCGAGACCGACCGATTGGCTTCCCGATAATTTGCGCCAACGGCCGTTCCCTGCTTTTACCATTTGATACTTGACGACTTTCCCGGCTTTCGTGTTCGGCAATTCACCAGCGAGCTTAATCATCTGCACAGCAAACTGCCGAGTTCGCTTCTCAAGCGCCTTGCCCTTCTCTTTTGCGGTCATCTCACCATCTGTCATCCTATTAACCTCTAATAGTGCACCGGGCTCAGGCACTCTTTGAAATCTTTGAAATCTTTGAAATTTAGGCAATGTTTTCTTTGTCCCTCTAAGCCAGCCGAAATCCTCGGCGAGCTGCGGCAACAATCCCCCCTTGAGCGTTTTCCCACTCATCCTCGGTGCTCACAAAAAGGTCCACCGGAACGGAAAGATCGAGAAAAACGTCCATGAAAAAGGCCCCGCGCTGATGCATGGGTCTATCCGAGGAACCGACCATTACAAGAATATCGGCATCGCTGCGAGGCGTCGGAATGCCTTCGGCAAAGGAACCGAAGCAATAGACCGCCCGCACCTCAGCATGCTCCTCCCGCAACTTCTTCGCGGCACGGCGAAGCTGTTCGACGACCGCCTCCCGGTCCACGAACCTACTGGTGGCAAAAATCGTAAATGGCGACCGCATCTTCTATGGCCTTTCTCCCTTCATCCTCTGTGTAGTACTCTCCCGGCGCCCCTGCATCAAACCCGTTTGGGTAACGAGTGGGGATGTAGTGTTTATCTAAGCGTTTGGATGCCGCGAATAGCTCATCCGGAACACGCACTTTTTGTCTGAGATCCATCAGCAATCGGGTGATCGAGTGTCCCCAGCCTTCGCCTCCGAGAGCGAGAAAAAGCGCCTTCACGGCCTTTTCCGCCGATTGTTGGGCGGCAAAACATGCCCACTCGAAATCCTCATCTTTGAGCGCATTTCGTGCGTGCCGGAGATCATACCCGGCCTGTTTCAACCAATCCGGTGCACGATTGGACATATCCATCCCCCTTTCTACTTGAGGTTAAAACCCGCATGGATGCCCGCTGCGAGATGCTTGCCTCCCAAGAGCGCAATCTGAAGTTGGATTCCGGACAGCAGTTGAACACGCGCCCCGAAGTTTAGCTTTGTCGTATCGTATTCTAAGTTTACATCCACCGTCCGGGTGATGGGAATCCCGATCCCTCCAAACGTGCCGATCATTCGGTGTGTTGTCGGAATAGTCTTCCCGCCGTCCACGACGCCGTATCGTCCTCCCATCCAGTCCACGCCCCGGCCGAGGTGAACTCCCACGCGCGCGCGATGAATGGAGATGTGCTTGCTGAAAACGAGGTAGAGCGTGTTAAAGAGCGCAAAGCCATACACATCCCGCGCGCCAATCGCCACGGCGGGAAGCCTTCTCGATTCTTCCAGAACTTTCCACTGAAAGCTGAGCATCCCATCCCGGTAAGGCGGAGGGTCTGCCCCGGCCCGGCTCAGCTTGGGGATGGTCGTCAAGCGCGCACTCAGCTCCAGAGACGGAAGATACCCGACACTCACCCAGAGCGGGATCATATCATACGTCTCCGGTTTGTCGAGATGTTGGTAGCTTTGGCGGAGGTAGCTTATCCCGATGTTGATGTCGCCGTCATCGAGGACGTTCGCCGTTGGGATGGTAATCAACCCACTGGTCCCGGAAAGAGCGATGTCCGCGCATACTCCGGCGGGGAGCAAAACACATATTGCCAAGATTACTAAGATTTCAAAAATTTCAAAGATTGCCATTCGCTTGCTCGACTTTCTGGGGGTGTCGTAGGATGGTGCTCACCTCGTTCCCACGCTCTGCGTGGAAACGCAGATTTGACGCTCTGCGTCGCAAACGAACGCGCAAGGGGGATCGAGCAGAATAGGACTTCACCGCTCTCCGCCAATCGGCCACGTTTTGCGAAGATTCCACCACACGCCCAACGTGCACGACCACGAATACGCCCGCTTCCCGCGGATGTGATCCGCGTTCCGCGTCCAGCCCCATTCCGCATCGAACATCCCTCTGAGCGCACGGGTGGGATGAAAGGAAAGATTCACCCCGGCCGTCCACGTTTTCGCCACCATGCCCGTGGGGAACGGCTCGGAATAGCCTTCTTCCACAGAAACTACGCTATCCCATGGCGTATCAAAAACTTTCTCCACTGCGCCTTCGCCTTTTCTCAGATACCCGGCCTTCAGTGCCGCCCCGAAGCCGGAAGGAAACGTGTGCCGGATCGTCCCCTCCCATCGGTCGAAGTCATTTCCCAGTGCGTATCCCATGCACTTCCCCCGGTACAGAAATTTTTCCCACGGGGCCACTGTATTATACGTCCGGTTGGTGATCCGCACGTATTCGATCCCGAGGGTGGTAGGCGTCCATCCTCCTATATCGGCCAGTTCCGCGCCGAGGATCAGCCCGATCTCGTTGGGTTCCAGATCGCCCGGCGTTTTCCGATCTACCTGGTAGTCATCGATGAGCAACTCTCCGTAAATTTCCACGTTGCGAACAGGGAGGATCCGAACGTCCACGTTCGCGAAAATATTTCCGTCGCCCTCGTTCTCCACCAACTCGAAATAGTTCGTGAGGGGATTGAAATAGGACAGGCCGAACGTCCGCTCCGAATCCGCGAACAAGATGGCTTCGGACAGCCCGATGTGCAGCCTCCCGTCCCATAAGTTGAAATCCAATCTTTGCGCGGTTAGAAATCGGTTGACCAGGCGCGTCCAGGGCGTTTCGGTACGCTCCTTGGCATTGAGTTTATAATCGTCCAGAATGCTGAAAAAGTAAGTGAATCGTGCCCACCGGAGACGATACGAAAACGAGAAAAAGTCCAACGGCTTATGGTCGTCGGACAAAAGCAGCGCGCCCGTTCTTCCCGGCCCCCACCGAAGAAAATCTCTGCCGAAGGTCGCCTGAAAGTTGTCAAATTGAACGCGGAGATAGGCCTGCTCCATATACGCGGTGAGACCTCGCCAGACTTTCCCGCGATAGGCTGGATCTTCCTTCAAGTAGCGATCCAATTTTGCCACGTCCACCGCCGCAACATGATTTGTAAAATAGCCTCCCTCGAGCCGATAGATCCCATAGGCCTTCAAATCGTCATCCCGACGAGCAACCCCGTCCTGAGCGAGCGTGGTCCCCATCTGAAGTTGAGAGGCTCTCTCTTCGTTTGCCGAAAGCTGCCGGATCTTATCCCCGAACTCGGCAACCAGGCGATCCAGAAACACCGCGCAAGCAGGCGTCTCCCTCCCCTGCTCTTTGAGACGGTGCAATTGTTCAGCCACCTCGCCGCGCGTGAACGGCCGGTTGGAGGCAAAGAGATCGCCGAAATGTCCCCGCAACCTGAGTTCATCAATATACGAATACGCCCAATGGTGCGTCGGAAGGGTCTCTTGAAGCCCGGCAAGCACCGGTGAGGCGTCCGACAAGAGCCAGATCCCAAGTCCCAACATCAGAAAAAGGCCGGTTGCGGTAAGGGGGGAAGACTTCAGGCGGCTGCTCTTCGACGGCCTTTCCTTCTTCCACTTCGGACGTTCGACGTTTTCAGCACGCACGGCTTCCTCCATGTGTTTTAAGCCAGGTGAACAGAAATGGATACGGGATGAGCTCGTCCGATAAAGACGAAGCGGCATTGGGCTCAACCTACAGAACTTAGTGCCCTTAGGGCGGGCTTTTGTAAGTCTCCTTGCAGCGGGCAAACTTCAGAGGTCTAGAAAATTTCCAGTTGCATCGGGATTTTGTAATCCCGATGCTCAGCCTCGTTCAAGTTGGTTCGGGATTACAAAATCCCGAACCAACCCCAGAAGAAAAAGGGAAATTTCTGTACGTTCAAGTTACCATACAAAATATACCACCCTTCCTTTGAAAAGTCAATCTCAAAATCCGCGCGGAAAATTTACCCAAAAAGAAAAGCCGCTTCCCACACGGAAAGCGGCTTTCTCTTTGAGAATCGGAACGTCACGGTCCCGAAGTGATTTGTTCTTTGTCCCACGCTCACGCAAGAGAAGAACATGGGTCCGTCATTGGCATCCTGCTGACTTTTAACGGACTTATTCTTTGTGAGCGGATAACGCAACTTTCGTCCACAGTTCGAAAGGTTCAGGCATTGCTCCGCCCGGCCGCATTCCACCCCTTCCACCGCCCCCTTTCATCCCACCTCTTCCGCCGCCGCCTCTTCCGCCCAACCCACCGCCCCGCTGCCCCTTCGCCTGACTCCCCATCGCTTCCCGATCCAATTCGGGCGTTTCAAACCCTAGGCCGATCTGTCTGCCCGGATCGGTTCCAATGCCATAGCGCTGTGCTGCGCTGCGAGTCAGCGGGAGTTTTAGCTCATAGACGAACCTGCCTTCCGAATAGCCCGCGCTGACCTCAATTCCCTCTATGGCGGAGCACAACGTCCGAACACGCTGATTTTCTCCGGGACCGAGGATCTCCATTTCACTCCCCAGGTCTTCGAATAGCTCCCGGAATTTCTTCGGATCGCGCATGCTTTCTCTGAGCTTCATTAAGTTCCCGCCCTCTGCCATACCGAGCGGAAAGCGAATCCCGAAGCTCTTCTTTTTGCCGCCCTCCGGATCGATCCATACGGTAAAACCCGATGCCGCTATTTGCGTCGCGGTGATCCGATCCATGGTGGTCAGGCAGACGTACAGATGATGTTCGTCGTTGAGCAAGCCGACGGCCGCGTTCGTCTTTTCGACATACCTCGTGATATGCTGCCAATCGGCGCCTTTTCCATCCACCGTGATCTCGTGATCTTTCCACGCGCTGTGGAGCTCAGGCTCGTTGCATCCGGCGAATGAGCTGACGGAGATCACCATGAGGCATCCGAATAAGAGCCGGAGGGATTTTTTCGACTTCATGGATTCGTTTTCCTTTCTCGACTTCAATTAGACTTCCGAAGTTTTGCAAACTTCGGAAGTCTTTCTCCTTGTCGGAAAAATCACTTGAAACGGTGGTGATTGAGCGCCATTCACTCATATCGCAGCGCATCAATCGGATTGAGCGCGGCGGCTTTGCGGGCGGGATAGAAGCCGAAAAAGACACCCACCACACCGGAAAAACCGAACGCCAAAAGCACCACCGTCGGATTGACGGCCGTAGCGACTCCCGCATAAGCGCTCAGTGCGGAAGTGCAGAGAAACGCCAGTATAATGCCGACCCCGCCGCCGACCAGGCTGAGCGCCACCGCCTCCATCAGAAACTGCGCGAGCACATCGTTGCGCCGTGCGCCCACGGCCAGCCGGATGCCGATCTCCCGAGTGCGCTCGGTCACGGAAACCAGCATAATGTTCATGATCCCGATTCCGCCGACCACGAGCGATACCCCGGCGATAGCGCCGAGAAGTATCGTCAGCATCCGGGAAGTCTCCGTGGCCGCCTCCGTGATCTCGGCCTGATTCCGAATTCTGAAATCATCGTCCTCGCCCGGTTCCAAACGATGCGCCTCCCGGAGCAATGCACGAAGCTCTTCCTGAGCTTCCGGCAACTCCTCGGTGGAACGCGCGCTCGCGAACATCATGTTAATGTACCGTCCTCCTTTCATCCGGTGCAGAACGGTCGTGGATGGACACAGGATCACATCATCCTCGGAGCCGCGTGGCCCTTGTCCCTTTTCGGAGAGCACTCCGATCACCTTGAAAGGCGTGTTCCGAATACGGATTTTTTCTCCGACCGGATTCTGATCGGGGAACAGGTTATCCGCCACGTCTTTGCCCAATACGGCGACTTTGCTTCGGGCGCGAATGTCCCGCTCCGTGAAAAATGCCCCGTGTTCAAGCGGCCAGGCGCGTATGGTCAGATAATCCACGGAAACCCCGAAAATGCCCGTGCTCCAGTTTCCACTTCCTCCGACCACCTGCCCGCCCGACATCACCACAGGGGAAACCGCCGTGCTCAATGTCGCTTCATTGGCCAGTTTTTCGGCGTCCTCTATGGTGAGCCGGTTGAGACTTCCCGACCCTTGACTTACGCCGCCTCTCCGCATAGATCCCGGGAAAATGATGATCATATTCGCGCCGATATTCCTGATCTGCTCCTCGATTTTTTCCTGAGACCCCTCGCCGATCGCCACCATCACGATGACCGCGCTTACTCCAA
>JAUWMS010000469.1 GCA_030613045.1 Candidatus Latescibacterota bacterium
GCGGGAAGCGTCTCCACGAAATGGCACAGATCGTATCCGAAATAGCCCACCGCGCCGCCGGTAAAAGGCACCGCAGCCTCTATGGGAGCAGCCCGCAGACGCCCGAACACCACGGAGAGCACCCGAAAAGGATCCCCGACGCCGCTCCATCGCATCGCCCGATGCATCAACTCGATCCGCGTTCCCCGGCTTCGGAAGATCAGGAACGGATCGCTCCCCATAAACGAATACCGGCCCAATTTTTCTTGATCCATCCCACTGTCCAAGAAAAAGGGAACCGGCTTCTCCCTGAAACACCGGTGGAACGCTTCAAACGCATCCGGGGAAACGCCCAACCGCTCCACCGTCGGACGTACCGTTCCACCCGATAAAATCTCCCATTGCGGCAAATTCACTTCCAAAGGCACCTTGTTCTTCGCGCTTTCATCGTGAGCAAAAACTGGGGCAATCCGGTGCGGGCGAACCGTGAAACGTAAAACGTGAAGCGTGAAGCGTGAACTGCAAACCGGGAATTCCGGCTCACCAATCACCAATCACCAATCACCAACGGAAGGCGAATCGGAGCGCCCCCGTCACACCAAAGCAGGGTATAAGAATAATACATTTACACGGCTTATGCAAGGGCTTTTTCATTCCACGAACAAAATACATAGACGGGATGTGTCGGTCGCCCACCCCATTTATTTTGCTCCTTTTGACTCTCGATACACCCCCAAAAATTCTCTCCTCAGATGGGTTGGTGAGCGCATGCATTTTACTCCTGTGCAGGCAAATAAACGAAGATCTGAAACGAACAGCGGGGCACCATGTGCTCGCGAGCCGCCCACTGCGCCGGGCCGGAAGATCATCTTCAGCCTGCTGTCGAACAACTATCCGTGTGTTTTACGTGATGCCCGGGACCTAAAAGTTGTGAGCGAAGCGAACTTTCTTGTTTCCGTGGAGAAAATAATGTTGACGTTTGCACCCTTATGAAGTATATTTCCACCTCCGGAGGAACGCTGAATCACTGATGCGACCGATACGAACCGATGGTCGCTGATCCATCCTGCCGCGTTCCCACCGGGACAGGAGGAAGGGATCAGTGTCATCGGTGGAATCAAAGAGCCACCAATCACCGAAAGGCTTTTGAAGTTTGAGACGATGTGGCTACATGCAATTTATCAAACTAGTTTTTTTTGTGATCACACAACAGAGGGTGTGCTTCGCCAATATCGTGAGAAGAGCCTGATTTGGTAATGCCCTCACTGTACTGCTAATCTGCAAAACCTTGTTTTTTTGGCAAGGTTTTTGTTGAACGAGGATGGGTTGGATTGTTCGGATTCCCGGATAAGCTTACTTTGTTTGATCCGTGTAAATCCGTGCAATCCGTGTCCCATTGCTTTTGGGCTTTGTTTGCGGCTTTTCCGCGCTGTGTACTCTATGCTGTTTCTTAACATGGGATGAGGGTGCGCGGTATAACGTGCAGGGTTGCTCTCTGATCCCTGATCCCTGCCCCCTGACTTTTACAAGGAGGAGAGTATGCCGAAAGAAACGATGACGCCACGGGAACGCTGGCTAACGGTGCTGAATCGCGAGCAACCGGATCGGGTGCCGATGGATTATTGGGCTACGGAGGAGGCTACGGCCAAGGTGATGAAATATTTGGGCTGTGCGGACGAGCAAGCTCTGTCTGAGCGTTTGCACATGGATCGGCCAGTCTCCGTGGGATCGAGATACGTGGGGCCTGCGCTGCCCAAGGATACGGACGTGTTCGGGTGTCGTAGCAGGCAGATGGATTACGGAACCGGCTTCTACTCGGAGTGCGTATATCATCCGTTGGCGGAGTACGAGACGTTAGACGAGATCAAAGGGAACGTTACGTGGCCCGATCCGGACTGGTGGGATTATTCCGGGATTCGCGATCAAGTTAAGGGCAACGAGGAGCATCCCATCCGCGGCGGCGGCTCGGAGCCGTTTCTGACGTATAAGAATCTGCGCGGTCAGGAGCAGGCTTTTATGGATTTGATCCTCCAGCCGGAGATGGTGCATTTCTGGCTCGACAAGTTGTTTGATCTGTGCTACGAGAACACCCGGCGGATCTACGAGCAGATTCCGGGCCAGGTGATGATCACGTACGTGGCGGAGGATCTGGGCGCGCAGGACGATTTGATGTACTCCCCGGAGCAGATTCGGGAATTTTTTCTGCCCCGGATGAAGCGGATGATGGATCTGACCCACGAGGCCGGCGCGTATGTGTTTCATCACACGGACGGCGCGGCTCGGAAAATCCTGCCCGATCTGATCGAAACGGGTATTGACGTGTTGAATCCGATCCAGTGGCGGTGTAAGGGGATGGAGCGCGAGGGACTTAAAAAGGATTTCGGGGATCAGATCGTGTTCCACGGAGGGGTGGACAATCAATATACGATGGCGTTCGGTTCGGTGGAGGAGGTTCGGCAGGAGGTGGAGGATGACCTTCGTATTCTCGGTGGGGGCGGCGGGTACATCCTGGCCCCGTGTCACAACATCCAGGCGGTCAGTCCGCCGGAGAATATCGTGGCGATGTATGAGACGGGGTATGAGCTTGGGTGGACATGACAAGGAAATGCAGATTTCCAAAGTCTCAGAGATTTTGGAAATCTTTTCTTATGGAGAAATCATCCCATGCAAAACCTCATTCGGATCAAGCCGCACCATTTTGTAGATATCATCACATCCTTTGGCGGGGGACAGCGGACCTTCGAGCCGAGTCCCCACGGCCACGCAGTTCACACCGTCTCCGAGCGGATTTTGTCCGACCGGGCGGTTACGTTGGAGTTGGTGCTTGGAATGGACGACATCTGTGCCCCGTGCAGGAACAATCAGGGCGGCGTATGTGTGGATACCATTGATATTAGCTATCGGCCTCTGGCTCCCTCTTCCAAAGGGGCGTGGAACGAGCGCATTGATCTTCGGTGGTTTGAGCGGTTGGGATTGAAAGAAGGAGATCAATTGACGTCCTCGGAGTTTTGTCGCATCGTCCGCGAGCGGTTTGGGGACATCTACGAGATTTATCGAGAGATTCCACGGGACATGACGGCGGAACGGGAGCGGAAGTTGATGAAGGGGATTTC
>JAUWMS010000314.1 GCA_030613045.1 Candidatus Latescibacterota bacterium
AGAGAAAAAAGAAAAGGCACCGCAGAGACGCAGAGGCCGCAGAGAAACACCCTGTGAAAGTGAGAAAATGGGAAAGTGGGTGTTGCTGTTTCTCACCGTCACACTGTCTCACTTTCTCACTTTCTTCCCTTTGCGTTCTCCTCGTCTCCGCAGTGAGAATTTCATCCGAAGCTCAGAACGTCACCCTCGCCCAAGCCTTCTCCGCGATGGATTGAGTCACAGCCTCCAACACAGCCTGGCACTTGACGCCGTCCGTGAAATCCGGGGAAGGCATCTTGTCCTTTGCGATGGCGTCCATCAGCACGAAAATCTCGTTGACGAAGGTCTCCCCGTAGCCGATGATGTGTCCGGGAGGCCACCAGACGCCCGCAAAGGGATGTTCGCCTTCGGTGGCAAGGATCGTGCGGAAACCCTGGACGTGGCTTTCGTCGGCTCTGGATTGATAAAGCAACTTGTTCATCTCCTCGAAGTTGAACGCCAGACTGCCCTTGCTCCCGGTGATCTCGAATCCGTTGAAGTTCTTGCGCCCACTGGCAAAGCGCGTGGCCTCGAAGGTTCCCAACGCGCCATTCCCGAATTTGGCCAGAAACATCGTGGCGTCCTCCACGGTCACCTCGGCGCGTCCGCCGCCGGCCTGCACCGCCAATCCGTCGCCCTTTACCGACTCCGCCGGGCGGGATCGCTCTTTGATGAGCGTTTTCTCCATCGCCACCCCTTCGGCAAGGTCCCCGACCAAGCAGCGGGCGATGTCCACCGTGTGCGCGGCCAGGTCCCCGAGAGGACCGGAACCGGCGATCTCTTTGTCCAACCGCCACACGAAAGGAAACTCGGGATCCACGATCCAGTCCTGAAGATACACGCCCCGGAAGTGGTAGATCTCGCCGATCCTGCCTTCGTCAATGAGACGTTTGGCCAGCGCGATGGCCGGGACCGCCCGGTAGTTGAAGCCCACCATGTGCTTCACGCCGGCCTTCCCCACCGCCTCGAGCATCTTTTTGGCATTGGCCAGCGACTTCGCCAGCGGCTTCTCGCAGAACACGATTTTCCCCGCTTCAGCCGCCGCGATGGACATCTCCACGTGGAGGTCTCCGGGCGTGCATACATCTATCACGTCAATGTCGTCCCGCGCCACCAATTTTCGCCAATCGGTCTCGTACGACTCCCATCCGTACCGCTGGGCCGCCGCCCGGACGCCCTCCTCCTTGCGGCCGCAGATGGCCTTCATCACCGGGACGGCCTCGCAGTCGAAGAACATCGGCATATTTTTGTATCCGAAACTGTGCGCCTTCCCCATGAAGGAATATCCGATCATGCCCACGTTGATTTTTCGCGCCATAACATCCTCCTTTTGACGGCAATGAATAATGAGCAATGAGTAATGAACAATACCCCACCCAACCCGCCCAGTTCGGAAGGGCATTACTCATTGTTCATTGCTTTCAGTTCAACCACTGTTTCCACGTGCGGCGTATGGGGAAACAGATCCACCGGCTGCACGTTTTTTACGGTATAGATTTCCCGAAGCACCCGGATGTCATCGGCCAGTGTTTTGGGATTGCAGGAGACATAGACGAAGCGCGGCGGAGCCAGCTCGATCAATCGGCGCAAGGCTTTGGGATGGATGCCCGCGCGGGGAGGATCTACGATCACGACATCGAACGCGCCCTCTAAGTCGCGGAGCCTCTTCTCCGCCGGGCCGACCACAAAATCCACGTTGTCGATCCCATTGGCCGCCATGTTGCTCCGGGCGTTGGCGACGGCATCCGCGATCAGTTCCACGCCCACCACTTTTTTCGCCTTCCGCGCCAAAAAGGCCGTGATCGTTCCAATGCCGCAGAAGATCTCGAGCACCCGCTCATTCCCCGAAAGATGCGCCCGATCCAGCACGATTTCGTAAAGCCGTTCAGCGGCGTGCGTATTCGTTTGAAGAAAAGAACGAAACGAAAGCGCGAAGGTGTGTTCCACGTCTTTGACCCGAAGCGTCTCCCGGATCGTCTGTCTTCCTCCAAGCACCGCTTCCTCGCTCCCGTAAGCAATCTGTCCCAAGGTGCTGTTGAGCACAAACAGCACGCTGCGGATCGCCGGGAATCGAGCCATCAACGCCTCAGCCAGCCCCTCGAAGGTTTTGTCCCGCCGCGTGGCCGTCAGCGCCACCATGACTTCACCCGTGCGCCGTCCTTCCCGGATCGTCAGGAAACGGAGCAGTCCCTCCTTGCGCCGCTGGTCGTACACCGGAAGCCCGCGCTCCTGAGCGAACGCCCGCACAAAACGAACGATTTCAGAAAAGATCGGCGGAGCAATCGGACACGTGTTCAGATCGAATAGCTGATCGAAGCGCCCCCGCCAATGGAGGCCCAACTGGAATTCGCCCTCCGGGCCCCGGTCGAAGGAAAACTCCATCTTGTTCCGATAGGCCCAGTTTTCCGGCGCGGGAAGAATGGGGGAGAATGCCACCGCCTCCACTAGCGGACGCAGATACCCCCGCACGATCTCCTCCTTGAGCCGAAGCTGGTCCTCGTACGCCACGTTTTGTCCCCAGCATCCGCCGCAGACGCCAAAGTGCTCACAACGCGGCTCTGGCCGGTCGAATGGCGAGGAGATGGTTCGCACGATCTCTCCGACGAGACGATGCCGGGGCTTGCGAAGCACGCGCATCTCCGCGCGCTCTCCCGGCAGCGCGCCCATCGCACTGACCTCCCGGCCGTCGTAGCGCGCCAGGCCGTATCCCTTATAGGATAGCCCGGTGAATTGCACCTCGATGAGATCACCCTTGTGTATTGGCATAGTTGTCTCCGTTGGCAGGCCAGTCACGTGGCTCGGTGGAGTGAAACGTAAAACGTAAGGCGGAGGGAATGACGCTTTCCGCACTACTGACCCGCAAAATCTTGTTTTTTTGGCAAGGTTTTTGTAGAAGGAGGAAGGAGGATGGGTAGGATTATCCGGAATAGGCACCCTTTGTTTGATCCGTGAAAATCCGTGTGATCCGTGTCCCATTGCTTTTTGGTTTTGTTTGTGGCTTTGCCGCGCTGGGGACTCTGCGTCTCCGCGGTGCTTTTTTTACAGCGCCATCGTATAGTGCACCGACTTCGCGATCTCCTGAAATCCGTGTTTCTCATAAACTCTGCGCGCCGGCCGATCGTGCTCCATCGTCGAGACCACGGCAAAGGACATACCCTTTTTTCTGAATTCGTCCAGTACCTTCCGGTGCAACGCGCTTCCGATGCCTCGCCCCTGATATTCCGGATCAACGGCATTATTCAAAACGTATCCGACCTTTCGCGCTTCATCCATGCCGAACGTCGCATACCCCACGACCTTTCCGTCGGCCACGGCTACGAAGATACGATCTAAGGCCTCGTCACACTGGCGCTTCAGATCCATCACCTTATATTCCCAGCTCCGCTTGCCGCCGATGATCCCGTGCCGATCCTCCATCAGCCGGGCCATCGAATACCTACCCCAGGCCACCTCGGTGATCTCCAAAATGCGGGGGATGTCCTCCGGGTTCGCCTTTCTAATTTTCATGTCTCCCTCCGTCCAAGAAACTTTTTTGCCGCAAAGACGCAAAGCGCGCAACGCACTTTATAGACAAGGAGTTCGCTTGAATCCACCCTGCCGGGCACGCATCCCCCTTTGAAATGCCATACGCGTTATCTGGAGAGTACCCGGAAGTCATGCTCAATGCTCCTTGTCAAAAATTTTCTTGACTTTAGGCTCTGTGGAAAGCCGAGCTAAAGCTGGCGCTGGGAACATCATAAACTCCCTGAAAGGGCTGCACTTCAGCCTCTTAAGAGGCTTTCTGTTTTTGCCAGTGCCGAGTTTACTCCGGCTTTTTGCGGAGCTACTAAAGTTTTTGACAGGGAGCACTCAACGTCTTGCAGGAAATTGCCTGGTGCTCTTTTACGAAGTTCCTGGAAAAAATAGGTTGACTTTGTCTTGAAAGGTTGGTATTTTTTCGACGCTCTCGTGCGGTTCTTTCGATCTCCCTTCCTCAATGTAAGCGCGGCCATCTTGTCGAAAGAGTTTGCCGGAAAGTCGGACTGAAGCGAGAGAACCCGAATTTTTTGAATATAGTTACGCCGCTGGTAAATGTCAAGAGAAAATCACCGTTTTTTTTGATCAAACGTCCTTGTCTATAATCCTCCTTCAGGGAAAAAAATGCTCCCAAAAGAATGGGACGAACAGACGCGTGCGGCATTTCAGGAGCGTCTCCTGTCTTGGTATCACAAGCATAAGCGTGCCATGCCGTGGCGCGAAAATCGCACGCCCTATCGCGTATGGATATCGGAGCTGATGCTTCAGCAGACGCGGGTGGATCAGGTCATCCCCTATTTCGAGCGTTTTATGGCGGCCTTCCCGGATGTCCGGACCCTGGCGCAGGCCTCCCTGGATCAGGTGCTCAAATGCTGGGAGGGCATGGGCTATTATGCCCGCGCCCGGAATATGCACCGTGCGGCCCGGATAATTATGGAGGAACTCGGAGGCCGCCTCCCCGCTGAGACGGAGCGTCTGTCCGAACTCCCCGGCATTGGCC
>JAUWMS010000497.1 GCA_030613045.1 Candidatus Latescibacterota bacterium
CAGCTTGTACATCTGATCCGTGATGGGCATCTCCACGCTCAATTTACGAGACAGTTGAAAGGCGGACAGCGTTGTCGGCACCCCCTCGGCCACCATCCCGCCCAGTTACTTCATCACCTCGTCCAGACCGCGTCCTTTTCCGATCTCCTCGCCCACGTGCCGGTTTCGGCTGTGCGGACTGATGCACGTGGTGATCAGATCTCCCATCCCAGAGAGGCCCGCAAACGTCTCCGCACAGGCTCCCATCGCCCGACCCAACCGGGAGGTCTCCGCCGCGCCTCTCGTCAGCAAAGCGCCCTTCGTATTGTCCCCGAATCCCAATCCGTCGCAGATCCCGGATGCTAAAGCAATGACGTTCTTGAGCGCGCCCCCCAGCTCGACGCCGATGATATCGGAGTTCGTGTACACCCGAAAACTGGGCGTCATAAATGCGTCCTGAATCCGCTCTGCGGTGCTTTGATCGTTCGAAGCC
Source organism: Candidatus Latescibacterota bacterium (assembly GCA_030613045.1). GTDB lineage: Bacteria > Latescibacterota > 4484-107 > 4484-107 > 4484-107 > 4484-107. Next base: position 473 of record JAUWMS010000497.1, read on the forward strand.
GTCACCACCGTGGTGGGGATTTTTCGGCTTACCTCCTCTGCGTGGCTTGGGCCGGAGAGCGTGGCCACCCGGTCCGGGGCGAGTCCTCCCATCTCCTCGAGCAACACCTCCGACATGCGCTTCAACGTCACGTTCTCTATTCCCTTGGCCACATTTACGACTATGGATTTGGCCGAGAGCATCGAAGCGGCCTCACGGGCCACGGAACGCGCATGTTGACAAGGAACCGCGAACACCACCATCTCTCGGTCCGGCACGACGTCGGACAGTTCGCCGGAGATCAATATCCGCTCAGGAATCTGTACTCCGGGAAGATAGACCGCATTCTCCCGGGTGCGGATCATCCGTTCCACCTCGTCGGACTCAAACTGCCACAGCCCCACGTCATGTCCCTTCTCCGCCAGCAGGATCGCCAGCGCGGTGCCCCATCCTCCAGCGCCGATCACTCCGATGTTCATCTCTACTCCTTTAGATTTTGGATATGCTCCACGGAAACAGTGTGAAACGTCAAAGCCCACTTTCTCACTTTCTCACTTTCCCACTTTCCCGTTTCCCGAAGCGGTTCTCCTCTCCCCGGATCAGGCGTCCGATGTTGGCGCGGTGCCGCAGGACAAGGAGGCCGCCGACCACACAACCGAACGCGAGCAAGGGGTTGGAGATATCCGACTGCAAACCGAACCGCCCGACGAACAGCGCGATCGGAAGCGCCGCCGCCGCCGAGATCGAACCCACGGACACGTATCCCGTCGAGAACGTCAACAGACACCACACGCCCAGCGCAATCAGTACCGGGATCGGAGCCAATGCGAGCCATACGCCGGCGGCCGTCATGACGCCCCGGCCTCCCTTGAATCCGGCGAACACCGTCCAACTGTGGCCCACAATCGCCGACATGCCCGCCGCTATCTGCAAGATTCCCGGGTCGAGCGCCGCTTGTCCAATCGCGATCCGCGAGACAAAGAGCACGGCCATCGCTCCCTTGGCCCCATCCACGATGGCTACGAAGAGCGCCGGTCCCCATCCCATCACCCGATACACATTGGTGGCTCCGGCGTTTTTGCTTCCGAATTCCCGAATATCCATGCCCTTCAGGACCCGGCACACGAGGATGCTCGTTGGAATCGAGCCCAGCAGGTAGCTTGAAACGATTACCGCAAACAGCGTCAGCATAAGGAGTTCTCCTTGAAGCCTCCTTCAGGAATAAGCGGGATAGTCCGGAAGTTACGTTTTCATGGTGTGGGAAATCCCCGACTCCTCTCCCCTCGTGAAAGCTAAAACCGGAACGGCCAATATAAAAAATTTTCGCCTTCATGTCAAGGCTTCTTTTTCGTAAGCGGCCGCCATGGGCTATCCGCCGTCAGCTTTCAGCCAACCGGCCTATTCTCCCAGTCTTCTGTGCATAGCAGCCGCGCATTGAGAGGGGAGAAGTCGAAAGCCGATGGCTGAACGCGGATTCTCTGAGCTACGCCCGATCCGAACCCTCGATGCGTCCCCGCATCTGCCCGTTTACAACTCCTTTCAGCCGAACGTCAATGATCCGTCCCATCCACGCATCCTCGCCCTCCGCCCATATCCGGATATAGTTGTCCGACAGTCCCGTCAAAAGTCCCGTCTTCCGATCCCGTCTTCCCTCGAACAACACCGGAAGTGTTTGCCCCACAAACTGCTCCGCGAAGGCCCGACGCTTCGCCTCTCCGATTTCCCTGAGCAGCGCCGCCCGCTCTTTTTTCACCCTCTCGGGGACCTGATTTTTCATCCCGGCGGCTTTTGTCCCCGGTCGTTTCGAAAAGGGGAACACGTGCAGATACGACAGAGGTAATTTTTCGATCAACCCCCGGGTGCGCTCGAATTGCAACTCCGACTCTCCGGGAAAGCCCGCGATCACATCCGCTCCCAACGCGATTCCCGGAATGCGTTCGTGCAACAAGGAGATCACCTCGTGACGCGCGTCCGCTCCATAGCTTCGATTCATTTGTCTCAATATCTCATCGTCGCCGCTCTGCAGCGAAATATGTGCGTGGCGGCACACTTTTTTTGAGCGTGCGATAAAGTCTATCCAATGCTCCGAAAAGTCGCTGCAGGCGATGGAACTCAATCGAAACCGCTCCAATCCTTCCAGCCGCTCCAGCTGCTCCAGAATGTCCAACAGATTTAGAGGTGGTGATAGATCGAGGCCATACTGAGAAATGTGAACGCCCGTCAGCACGATCTCCCGATAGCCATTCTCGACCAAGCGCTTCGCCTCCCGAAATATATTTTCGGGCGCCCGGCTCCGGCTGGGTCCCCGGGCGAACGGCACGATGCAATACGAGCAAAAACGATCGCACCCATCCTGAATTTTCAGAAGGGCCCGCGTATGCTCCGAAAGCCCCCGC
>JAUWMS010000322.1 GCA_030613045.1 Candidatus Latescibacterota bacterium
CCGAGCCTCTGACTCGTGCGCCGTACCACTATATGGATCCATCCAAGGACAAATAAACGGCTTTCGCCTCAGGGGAAGAAGCGTTTTGCATCTCCTTAAGGCTGAGCATGGACCGGTTATGGGAAATTCAAGCCAAAGGGCATTTGTGCAAATATTCGATGGCCCCGGTCAAGCGCTGCGAACGGAATGGTGGCCCCTGCCTGAGATAGGCGCAGGCGATGTCTTAGTTGAGGTTCAATTGGCCACCATTTGCGGGTCCGATCTTCACACCATTGCCGGGCACCGACAGGAGCCGACCCCCAGTATTTTGGGGCACGAAGGCGTGGGGCGGGTCGTCTCGGTGGGCAACGAACGCCGGACAATTACGCCCGGAGACCGGGTTACCTGGAGTATCGCGGACAGTTGTGGAACTTGTCCGCTATGTACGGAAACCCATCTGCCGCAGAAATGCCGGTCCCTGTTTAAGTATGGCCACGCGGCTATAACGGATGGGTCCGGTTTGAACGGGTGCTATGCTTCGCATATTGTGCTGCGTCGCGGCACCCATATTGTCAAGGTGCCCGACCTGCTTCCGGATAACGTGGTAGCCCCGGCCAACTGTGCGCTCGCGACTATGGTCAACGCCGTTTCGCGTTTGCCGGACCCATGCCGTTCGGTGGTCATTCAGGGAGGGGGGTTACTGGGGCTTTACGCGTGCGCTTTACTCCATGAACGGGGTGTTGAGCATGTATTCTGTGTCGAGGTCTCTGAGCAGCGGCTAAAACAGATCGGCTTGTTTGGCGGAATTCCTGTGGATGGTCGTCCGGGACATTATCTCCAAAGTCGCGCAGCTATCACGGCTGTCGCTCAATATGGGGTGGATGCGGTTATAGAAGTCGCAGGGGTAGCGGCCCTTGTCCCTGAAGGCATCCGGCTGTTGCGGCCTGGCGGATTTTACGGCTTAGTGGGCATGGTCCATCCTCATACCCAGCTCGACCTGACCGGGGAACAGATAATCCGCAAATGTCTAACCATTTATGGCGTGCACAATTATGCTCCTTGGCACCTCGATCGGGCGATTCAGTTCCTGGAACAAACGGTCCGGAAGTATCCGTATCCGGTCCTGGTAAGTCCACCTTTCCCCCTCACAGAGCTGGATAGTGCTATCCAGGTGGCCCAGGCGAAGGATTGGCACCGGGTCTCCGTGAGAACTCAGATATAAGTGTACCTTGAATCTCTTTAGGCGGCAGGTATTCCTGAGAAAAAGTGTGAGATCCGTACGGTAATCGGAGCTTTCGAACCACTCCACTTAATTGAAAAGATAAAGGGGGATACAGCACTATGGAAGACAACATTCAGGAAATGTATCGTAAGGCAAGAAAGGCTTTCGAGGAAGTTGAATACTGGCCTCAGGAGAAGGTAGACGAAATGGTGGCTGCCGTGGGCTGGGAATGGCAAAAAGACGAGGTGGCCGAGGCGTTGGCAAGACTCGCCGTAGATGAATCCGGGTTGGGCGTTTACGAAGATAAGGTGGCCAAGATCAAAGTCAAGGCACGGGGCACCATGTGGGATTTCCGCGGGGTAAAAACGTGCGGCGTAGTCGAAGAAGATAAAAAAAAGGGGCTGAAGATATTAGCCAAACCTATGGGGGTCATCGCCAACGTGGTTCCCTGCACCAATCCTGAATCCACGATTTGCTGCCTCGGCCTGAGTATCCTGAAAACGCGAAACGCGATGATCGTGTCTCCCCATCCGAGGACCCAGGGAAGCTCCTATCTTACGGTGGAATATGGACGGAAAGCCCTCAGGAAAGTCGGTGCGCCGGAGAATTTGATGCAGTGCATCCAACATACCAGCAAAGAAAAAACGGCCGAACTCATGGCGAATTGTGACTTTGCGATTGCCACCGGCGGAGCGGCCCTGGTGAAGGTGGTGTATGCCGCCGGGAAGCCCGCTCACACGGTAGGAGCCGGGAATGTGGTCTCTATCGTAGATGAAACTGCCGATGTCCCCTCAGCGGCCCATAAGATTGTGATGTCCAAAATCGCGAATAATTCCGCGTCCTGTTCCTCAGAAAACGCCGTGGCTATCCAGGCAAGCGTGTACGAGGAGATGATAAACGTCTTGAAAGCGGAAGGCGGGTATTTGTGCAACACGGGGGAGCGGGAGAAGCTGAGAAAGACCTTGTGGCCGGATGGCATCACCTTGAACAGGGACGTAGTGGCCCGATCCGCACGACACGTTGCTGAGCTGGCGGGGATCGAGGTGCCCGAAAATACACGGTTTATCATGGTGCTCGGAGAAAAACCGGGTCCCGAAGACCGGTTCTCAGGCGAGAAGCTGTGTCCGGTGTTGACCGTGTGGAAATGGACGGACTTTGGCGAGATGGTGGAACGCATGAAGCAAATGCACAAATTCTCAGGGGAAGGCCATTCCGCCTCCATCCACAGCGAAAACGAAGCGCGTCAGATGGAACTGGCCATCAAGGCGAACGTAGGGAGAGTCAATTGCAATATGCCCCACGGGGCGGCGAACAGCGGAAGCTGGTTTAGCGGCAATCCCTTCACAGACACGCTTGGCTGCGGCACCTGGGCCGGCAATATGACCACGGACAACATCAATTACCGACATTTCCTCAACTACACCACGCTTTCCGTGCCCACTGAGGAATACGTTCCCACGGATGAGGAGCTCTTTGGAGAGTACCTGAAAAAGTGGGGGAAAAATTAATCCTTGAAGGTCCTCTTTGCAGAGCGGAGCGCGTGAAACGTAAAACGTAAAACGGGGAGCACGCCTCACCAATCACCAACGAACGTGCTCCCCCTTACAAACTCCTGAACTCATCCTGCAGCGCAGGCCGTCTTCGATTTTCCTCCCAAATCCACCCGATATACACCTCCCATCGCTTTCGATCACCGAGCACCTCCGTCATAATCTCCTTCATCTTCCCCGCATAGCCTGCCGCAATGGGATAGCCCTTCCTGTTCGCCTTGCCGATGTATATTGCACATGGGCATAATCTGAGCTTTTTCTCCAGCAGTCATTCTGAAACGCACGGAGGACGATCACAGGAACTGTGAGCAGATGAAATAGTCTCCCAACCGAAATGAGTTGGTTCCCTTATAAACAAAAAAAAGACACGGAGAGTTCCCCCTTTTCAGGAAGTTCTCCGTGCCTCCGTGGTGCGCTTCTGATTCCTCAAACCTCCCGCCCCAAAGCCTGCACAATAATCCGAATCTCCCGCACCATCTCCCGAAACTGCTCCGGAACCAAAGACTGCGCGCCGTCCGACTTCGCGTGATTCGGATCGTGGTGCACCTCCACCATCAGCCCGTCGGCCCCGGCGGCCACGGCGGCCCGCGCCATCGGAAGCACCTTCTCGCGTATCCCCGTCCCGTGACTCGGATCCGCAATGATCGGAAGGTGACTGAGCTTATGCACCACCGGGATCGCGCTGATATCCAGGGTATTGCGCGTATAACGCTCGAACGTCCGGATGCCCCGCTCGCACAGAATCACCTGATGATTCCCCCCGGCCATAATATACTCCGCGGACATCAACCAATCCTCCACCGTAGCCGCCATTCCCCGCTTCAACAGCACGGGCTTGGGTTGCTTGCCCAACTCCGTCAACAGCGTATAATTCTGCATATTCCGGGCCCCCACCTGAAGCACATCCGCATACTCCGAAATGAGTGCAATCTGCGCGCGATCCATCACTTCCGTAACCACAAACAATCCAAACCGCTCCCCGGCCTCGCGCAAATACTTCAATCCCTCTTCGCCCAACCCCTGAAAACTATACGGAGACGTCCTGGGCTTGAACGCGCCTCCCCGAAGCCCGTGCGCTCCGGCCTCCTTCACCTGCTCCGCAATGGTCATCAACTGGTCCCGACTCTCCACCGCACACGGTCCGGCAATCAGCGCCAACTGCTTTCCCCCGATCTGAATGCCCTTCGCCTCGACGACCGTATCCTCCTCCTTAAACGTCCGGCTGGCCAGCTTGTAAGGCTCCGTGATCCGAACCACCTCGTGCACCCCCGGCAGCACCTCGAAATCCCGCGTATCCACGCCGGTCTTGTCCCCGATCGCCCCGATCACCGTCCGCGTCACCCCCGTCGAACGATGAATATCGAACCCCATCTCGCTCAGTCGTCCGATCACCGACTGAATCTGAGCCTCCGTAGCCTGCATATCCATAACCACGACCATCTTCGATCCTCCCATTTTTATTAGACTGCATTCGCACCGCAAAGGCGCAAAGCGCGCAAAGAACTTCAAAAACAAAGGCTGAGGTTGAGGCCATCCGGCCCCATTTTTCCCCTCCTCATGAAAGTGTAAAAGTGAGCAATTCGGCGCTGAAATCTCACTTTCCCACTTTCTCACTTTCTCACTTTCTCCCTCTGAGGAGAAAAATTACTTATCGTGAAATTGCCTTTCTTTGCGTCCTTTGCGGCTTTGCGGTGATATTACTCCTCCAC
>JAUWMS010000144.1 GCA_030613045.1 Candidatus Latescibacterota bacterium
AACGTAAGACGGGACCGGAGACTGGCAGGAAGTACCTACTCACCAATCACCAAGCACCAGTCACCAATCACCAAACGCTACGGTTTCCGCGTCTTTGCGAGGCATGCTCGAAAAATCACAGCGCAAATCTTAGTGTGAGAGGGAATATCTCTATGGCTGCAATACTTTGCTCACCTCAAAAACGTCCTCCACGAAGAGATCGCCGGTCATTGAATACACGTAAACAGTAACGGTTCCGTAGCGATCCATGGCGCCCACATCGGAAAAGGTGCCTCGAACCACCTTGAACCGGGAAACGAAAAAATGCTCTCCCTTTCTGAAAAGGCTGGGCCTGCCGTCTGACAAGGCGACCTGCGGGCAAGCTCGGAAATGTTCCCATAAATCTTTTGCAGGCTCGAGTACCGCGAACGTGTAACCTGAGAGCCTCCTTCCTTCCGGGTCCACGTTTTTCAGATAAAACTGAAATTCCAGCGTATTGCCGTCATCGTCGCGCTTCATTTTGAATTGTTCAACCGACATCCGGCCTTGGGATATCAATTGAGTAGTTTCCTTCGGCCGGAGGGGCGGAGCCGATGAGGCTCCTTCTCTATGGGGGGGATACGCTACCTTCCTGCGACCGGTTCCCCTCGCCTCGGATGTTAAAGCCGATGAGGCTGCAGCAATCGGTTTTGCGGATTCCGATTTTCCGGCTATCGCCATCTCGCCGGATGCAGGCTCAGTTTTCTTCTCAGCTTGCTTGGACCTGTTGTCGGCTTCAAGGTCTGCCCTGGCGGCCTCCAGCGTCTTTTTCAAGCCTGCGTTCTCTACACGAATCGCGTGGTAGGAAACCCCGGCAAAAACGACAAAGACCAGGATCGCCACGACTCCGGTGGTCAAGGCCACCAGCAATGGCTTGGTCACACGGAATGAGACCATGTTCCCCAGTTTCCCGATCAAAAGAAGTGTCCAGCACTCGGATGCCTTGCACGTAGGATCGGTGTTTCTCACTCCTGAATGCTTTGCCAGGTTTCTCGATAAATTTTCCATGCCCCTCCGATGCGCTTGAGGTAAAGACGTTTGATGCCCACCGCGTGGTGTCCGCTTGAACGGTATCGCTGCAAAAAGGTGGCCGTGCTTCGTTCGGGTCCCTGACGGATTTTCAAGTTTTCAATGACGACCCGGATCCAGGCATAACGTTTGTTCAGTCCCTCTTTGTAGCGAATCCAGGCCCTGAGATTCATGCCCCTGACCCGAAAATCTTCGGCGTAACAGGCACGATAGCGTGCTATATCTTTGGATCTCCAAGCCTCGGCCCATTCGGTAACCCGATCGGCAATCGCCCCGTAGTCTCTGTGCCGCCGGTCCAGGTCGGCAAGAGCCGTCCTCCATGATTCGCTGATGGAGGGATTCGACTCGGTCTGCTGATATCCTTCCCCCATGATCTTCCAGGTGGTTCCATCCTTCTCTAAGAAGAGCTTCTTGGTGCCCATAGTGGTTTCGTGACGATCCAGGTGCATGACCTCATCAAAAAGCGCCACGACACAGGGATTCCCTCTCAGAAAAGTCAGATTTTCAAGCGTCACCTCAAAGGAAAGTTGGGCACGTTGCCAGGCGGTGCGAATCGGTTCCCATTGCTGCCATAAAGGGGTGAGCTCACCAAAGCGCTCGCTATAACAGGCCCTATATTTCGCGCTGTCTCCGTTGACGAAGGCGGTTTTCCAAGTCGCCAAAAACTCCGCGAGGCTTTCTTGGTCCGTCCGCCGACTGTCGGGGTGGACCATGTGCAGCTTCTGCTTGATAATGATCGGCGTGCGGTTTAACAGGATGTGAGGCACCAGGGTTTCAAGATCCACGTTGTTCAGGGCTACGCAGCCTTTTGAATCGCGGGGTTTGATCGGCTTGTTACTCCCATGGAGCCAGATGTTGTTCCCATCTCGATGGAACTTTCGATCCAGAAGATTGGGATAATCCAAAACAAAGGCCCTGTTGCCGTAAATGGGCTGCAACGCCCTTTTCTCATAAGCCCTGGTAAAGAAGTAAACCCCTTCAGGGGTCTTTCGGTCTCCGGATGCTTGCTTGTTTCCGGCCACTTTCCCCGTAGAACAGATGAACTGGTGTCTCAGCCGAAAGGCGTCCTTGTCCTTGGATTCGTAAACCAGGACCCGCTGGGTAGCCTTCTCCACAAGAAGCGCATAGCCTGGGCCGTCATCCGAACCTAGCTCGATGAGCGCATCGGGAATGAGTTCGACGCCCGGCACTTGCGACTCCGAAGTTCCAGAGGCATAGGAGGCCACAGAAAAAAGAGCGAAGGACAATAAACACAGGGCAAGAAAAAAAAGTCCGGGACGGAGCGTTTTTGAAAAAGAGGTCATAGCAAAGATTATCGTCAAAGAAACGGGATGGGTCAGTAACGTGATGAAATCCTGACGAATACATTTCGAGCCTCTTGCAAAAGTCAAAAAAACGAGATGGCGCACCTCCGATCGCAACAACAAAATGGCTCTATTATTATTGTCATCGCGAGACATGAAGCGCCGAAAGAATCTCATCCGGGAAACTTTTGCAAAAGTCTCAAAGAGCAATTAGGGTACGGCACTCTCCTGCAAGTTGGATGCCAGCATTCATGTACCACCTAAAAATGGCGGATACTAAATCGGATTTTTCCGGTGACCGAGTAACGACAAGGGATTGTCACCATACTAAGTCTCCAAATATCTCACCCAACAGGTGATCTAACTTCTCAGGGAAAACGAGCAAAACTACCTGAAAGTCAGTCGATACGGAAAACGATGCGCCGTTCGTTCGCCTTTTTAGGTACCACCTCCCTTTTTCTCTCGAATGCCCTCATGTGGCGATCTGGCGCTTGCAAGAGAAGTTCTTTTCACTACCTGTTAGAACCCCACCCTTTGAACGAAAAGGAAAAAAGGAGTAAGGATTTCCTATTCATTCATGAGATAAGGAATTTTTTTCACCATAACAGCAGTCACGCGCACCTTCAGAAATCAAGTATCAGTAATTTAACAATTTTTCATCCTTATGTCAAGAAAATTTCCTATCTCCCCTTGACAATTTATTTAGAATCTGCTATCTTGGGGCGTATTCTGCTATATCCCGCACATAGGTGTCCAAGTGGCCTCCAAACCAAAATACCCCCGAAACCTTCTCCTAATCAACCCCTGGATCACCGATTTCGCAGCCTTCGATCTCTGGTCCAAGCCGCTTGGATTGCTCTATCTAACAAGCATTTTGCGGCAAAACGGCCATTTCGTCCGGCTGATAGATTGTATGGACCGAAACGATCCGCTGCTGAAGGCGTCCAACCCGAAGGAGCCGAAGGTCAAGCGGTACGGGATCGGCCCCTATCATAAAGAAGAGCTTCCCAAACCCGCCCCTCTGATGAATATCCCCCGACGCTATTCCCGCTACGGCATCCCCGAAGCCCATTTCCGGACCCATCTGAGCGAAGGAGACAAGCCCGCGCTGGTGCTAATCACTTCGATGATGACTTACTGGTATCCGGGCGTGTTCCGGGCCATCAAGTTGATAAAAACGAAATGGCCGGACGTTACCATCCTATTGGGCGGCGTGTACACGACCCTGTGCCCAACGCATGCCAAGGAACATTCCGGTGCGGATTTCGTCCTTCCCGGAAACGACGTGCGGCCTCTCCTGGAACGGATAGACGATCTGCTTGGCACCCGCTCCGAATGGGTTCCCGAGCGTTTTCGGGACTTCCCATCCCCTGCGTGGGATCTCTACCCCAAGCTGGACTATGCGGTGCTCCTCACCAGCCGGGGATGCCCCTCTCGCTGCACCTTCTGCGCGTCCCATCGGCTTTTCCCCGGATTCGAGACCCGGGATCCGGAAGCGTGCGCTCAGGAAATCGTTGATCTGTATAGACACCGCCGCATCCGCGATTTCGCATTCTACGACGACGCCTTGCTCCTCAATGCCGAACAGCACATCTTTCCGATGCTGGACGCACTCATCTCCCGACGGCTTCCCCTTCGCCTTCATACTCCCAACGGGCTGCACGCGAAAGCAATCATGCCCGAACTGGCTGGGCACATGCGCCAAGCGGGATTCCGAACGATCCGGCTGAGCTTCGAGTCCTCCGATCTCCGGAGACAACGAGAGATGGGAGCCAAAATCACCAACGAGGGATTGGCTGCGGCGGTCGAAAATCTGAAGGGGGCCGGATACCAGGGGAAGGAATTGGAGGCGTACGTGCTGATGGGCTTGCCGGGGCAGACCCTGGAGGAGGTGATTTCCAGCGTGCGTTTCGTCACGCAATGCGGCGTCAAGACGAAGCTGGCGCGTTTCTCTCCCATTCCCGGCACGCGGGAGTGGGACCGCGCCGTGGAAATGTATGGCCTCGATCCTCAAGCCGATCCGCTCCTGCACAACAACTCCATTCATCCGTTCGTTTCCAAAAATCTGACGGAAGCGGATCTGGGGAAGGTGGCTCTGTGGACCCGGTGGATCAATCAGGAATTGGATCTCGGAGTGAACGGGATGGATGGGGCTTTTGTGTCGAAGGGGATGAGGGAGACGTTCCGAAAGCATGGAAGGGGCGGAGATGCAGCGTCTTCTTCCAGCCGGCGGAATTTCTGATAAAACGCGGAAGAACAGGCGAAGGATGGCTCTTCCATATCTAAAAAGAAGCACTTTGTGTCTCATACCTGGATTATTCACAAGTCTTGAATGATGCGCCCCGGCTTCAGGTTGTTCTTAAAAAGAAGCGTTTTGAAACCGGAAATCCAAACACTTTGCTGCACAAGAGCAAAAGAAGATTTTGGGCTAATTTGTGAATCATGCAGGGGAGATGTCCCGTCAGGGACAGGATATTTATAGCATTCGAAATAGCCGAAAATCTTCCCTAAGTCCCGTGAGGGACGAAATAACCACGGAAAACACATCATGACGAAAGGCGCATTCGGAAGGATATTCAGCCACTTGCAAAAGTCCGAAAAACGAGAGGATGCCACTGAACTTTTGGCGACAAAACGATTATATTATTGTTATTGCGAGTCACGAAGTGCCGAAGCAATCTCATCTGAGGATAGTTTTGCAAGTGGCTCTATTGGATAAATATGCCGTCCCTACGGGACTGGGAAATGTTTTTTTGGGATTATTTTGCTATAAATATTTTGTCCCTAACGGGACAGAGCCTTGGATTATTCACAAGTCTTGGATGACGTACCCCGCCTCACCCCGTGGCCCACATCCGATCAACCAGTCGCCTCACCCGGCCGTAGCATTCGCTCAGCCGGTCCCGGACGTCGTGCCCCGCTATGTGCGCCTGCATAAGGCGTCCCTCCTCCTCGCACAAGCGCCTCTTGAGCGGAAGCACCTCGCGCCACAGAAAATACGCATATTTCGAGAGCCGGAAAGGACCGTACATAAGCGCCCGCTCTCCGGGCAGCGTCTCCACCGCCACCGAACAGCGGTCCTTGATGCCGGAGATAAGAGCCTCTTGGGAAAGCTCCGGGGCGAGCACGAGCGTCCAATACCATCCGAACAGGCGCCCCGTGTCCGTGCCGTGCGAATCCGTGACCCCAACGATCGGGATCCGTTTCCCCCCGGCGCGCTCCTCGTGATACCGCGCCACCTGGAGGAGATTGGATTCAGGCTCGTCCAGGCCATACCCGCCGATCAGTTCCAATGCGTCGTAAGGCTGTGCGTTCATCATCTGAGTATTGAACGCCTCGGATACGTAATAGGCCTGGCCCGCCACCCAGTATGGATGACAGTAGATCGCCAGTCCGCCTCCTTCGCGAATTTTATCGAGACAGAAGAGCGTCTCCGCGTATCTTCGACCATCGCAGCCCGGCACAAGCGATCCCAGATCACGCTCGTACTGCTCCACCGCAGCGGCGTATTGCTCCTTATCCTCAAATAAGGCGTTGACGCTGAATGCTCCTCCGAAGTTCACTAAGTGCACGGGATTTCCGGGCGGATGCACCTCTTCGCCCCGCAGGATGAGCAGTTCCAGCGGGATCCCGGCGAACGCCTCCTGCGCCTCGATGGAAGGCGCGTATTGGCCGTGATCCGTAATGGCCATAAAGTCCATGCCAATCTCCCGGCACCGCGCAGCCACGTACGCGGGCGATTCCCGGCCGTCCGAGTATTGCGTGTGCATGTGCAGGTCGCCGAGGTAAGGACGTCTTCGGAACAGATCCTCATGCAGCGAATACACGTGGACGACCATCCGGAAGGGACGCTTGCCCCCGGCCTCACGAACGAGGACAAATCGGTGCTCCTGCTCGCCTTCTAAGTGGCGCCGGAGAACCAGGCATCCGTCCGACCGGGGCGATACCTCCCAGATATCGTGCGCGCTTTTTTGGCCTCCCTCCATCGCATAGTATTCCACGCAATAGCTCGCACCCGCCTCGAACGCGGCGTGCGCCTGCACCGGCCGCACCGTAATAGTCGCATCGCTGTCCGCAGGCAGCACCTTCGGCGTGATTTCGTAAACCCTGTCCTGTGGCATCATCCGGCATACTCCAAAAAAAGAAGTCAGGAATCAGAAGTCAGAAGTCAGAAGTCAGAATTTGGGGTTGGCTGGCCCCCGATCCCTTTATCCTTTATCCTTTATCCCTTATCCCTTATCCCTTCCACTCCCAACTCCAGCACGCGAT